>JACQPS010000224.1 GCA_016207445.1 Gemmatimonadota bacterium
ACCCCTGGCCCCCGACCCCTGCTTCTACGCGGCCTGGAACTGCTCCGCCTCGGTCGAGCCGGTGAGCGCAGCCGTCGAGGCCGAGCCGCCGCTCACGGCCTGCAGCACGCGATCGAAATACGCCGCGCCCGCAGCGCGCTGATGCTGGGTTCCGGTGTAGCCGTCCCGCTCGCGCGCAAATTCCTGCCGCTGAAGTCGCACGTAGGCGGGCATGCCCTCGCCGGCGTACTCGTGCGCCAGCTCGAAGCTGTGCAGGTTCAGCAGGTGCCAGCCCGCCAGCGTAATGAAGTCGAAGCGGTAGCCGAGCCCCGCCAGCTCGTTCTGGAAGGCCGCGATGGCCGCGGCGTCGAGGTTCTTCTCCCAGTTGAAGGATGGCGAGCAGTTGTATGCCAGGAGCTTGCCCGGGAAGCGAGCGTGGATGGCCAGCGCGAACCGGCGTGCCTCCTCGAGGTCCGGCCGCGAGGTTTCGAACCAGAGCATGTCGGCGTACGGCGCGTAGGCGAGCCCCCGTGCGATCGCCGCGTCCAACCCCCCACGCACGGCGAAGTATCCCTCGGCCGTGCGCGCGCCGGTCAGAAACGCTCGGTCACGCGGGTCGATATCGCTGGTGAGCAGTGTGGCCGAGAGCGCGTCCGTACGCGCGATCAGGATCGTGGAGATCCCCAGGACATCGGCCGCGAGCCGGGCCGCGTTCAGCGTGCGGATGAATTGCGCCGGGGGCACCAACACCTTCCCGCCCATATGCCCGCACTTCTTCTCGGCGGCGAGCTGGTCCTCGAAGTGCACGGCCGCGGCGCCCGCCTCGACGAGTGCGCGGGTCAGCTCGAAGGCGTGGATCGGGCCGCCGAAGCCGGCCTCCGCATCCGCGACCAGCGGCACCAGCCAATCCCGCGCGGCCTTCCCCTCGCTGACCTCGATCTGGTCCGCCCGGAGCAGTGCGTTGTTCAAGCGCCGTACGAGCGCGGGTACACTGTTCGAGGGGTAAAGACTCTGGTCGGGATACGTCTGCCCGGCCAGATTCGCGTCCGCGGCAACCTGCCAGCCGCTGACGTAGATCGCCTCGAGGCCGGCGGCGACCATCTGGACCGCCTGCGCGCCGGTGAGCGCGCCGAAAGTCCGCACAAATCCATCGTGCCGGAGCAGCTGCCACAAGCGCTCGGCACCGCGCCGGGCCAGGGTGTGCTCGACCGGTACGGAGCCCCGCAGGCGTACCACGTCTTCCGCCGTGAAGTCGCGCCGGATGCCGCGCCAGCGCGCGTCCTCCGCCCAGCTCTTCTCGAGGTCCCGCACCGGCCTGGCCCCCTCGATGCGCCCCATCATCTCCTCCCTTCCCCTTCTGCTACTCCAGCAGCCCGTACGCCGGTATGGTGAGGAACTCCGCGAAGTCGGGCCGCAGCACGAGCTCGTCCAGCAGCGCGGCGGCCTCGCGCAGGCGGCTGTCGTCGTTTGCGTGCGCAGCCGTGAGCTTCCGCTCCTCCTCCTGGCGCAGCCCGCGGTACAGCTCCGGATTCAGCGTCGGCCCTTCGGCGAGGCGCACGCCGTGGTGCGTCCACTGCCACAGCTGCGCCCGTGCGATCTCCGCGGTCGCCGCGTCCTCCATCAGGTTGAAGATGGCGGCCGCTCCCGTGCCACGCAGCCACGCGTCCAGGTACTGCAGGGCCACGCTGATGTTGTTCCGCACGCCCGCCTCCGTGACTCGCCCGCCCGGTACCCGGATGTCCAGCAGCTGCGACGCCCCGATCGACAGCTCGTCCCGCAAGCGCTCCTTCTGGTGCGGCCGCGTGCCGAGCACGGCGTCGAATACCTCCTGTGCGACCGGGACGAGATCCGGGTGCGCGACCCAGGTACCGTCGAAGCCGTCGCCCGACTCGCGCAGCTTGTCCTCGCGCACCTTCGCCAGCGCGACCTCGTTGAGCTGCGGGTCGCGCCGGCTCGGCACGAAGGCGGCCATGCCCCCGATCGCGTGCGTACCCCGGCGATGGCAGGTCTGCACCAGCAGCTCGGTGTAGGCACGCATGAAGGGGACGGTCATGCTTACCTGCGCGCGGTCCGGGAGCACGAACTCGGCCCGCGTGTGAAATTTCTTGATGACACTGAAGATGTAATCCCAGCGCCCGGCGTTCAAACCCGCCGCGTGCTCGCGCAGCTCGTGCAGGATCTCGTCCATCTCGAAGGCGGCCAGGATCGTCTCGATCAGGACCGTCGCGCGGATGCTGCCGCGCGGGATCGCGAGTGCGTCTTGCGCGAACAGGAACACGTCCTTCCAGAGCCTGGCCTCGAGATGGCTCTCGAGCTTGGGGATGTAGAAGTACGGCCCGGTGCCGCGGTCCAGCAGCTCGCGTGCGTTGTGGAAGAAGTAGAGGCCGAAGTCGAAGAGACTCGCCGAGACCGCGGCCCCGCCCACCTGCACGTGCTTCTCGAGCAAGTGCCAGCCGCGCGGCCGCACGACGAGCGTCGCCGGCCGTTCCGCCAGACGGTAGACTTTCCCCTCCGGCGTCCGCAGCTCGATGGTGCGGCGCACGGCATCCTGTAGATTCGCCTGCCCTGCCACCACGTTGGCCCAGGTCGGCGAGAGCGCATCCTCGAAGTCGGCCATGAAGACGCGCGCGCCCGAATTGAGCGCGTTGATCATCATCTTCCGGTCGACGGGGCCAGTGATCTCGACGCGGCGGTCCTGGAGATCCGGCGGCACGGATGCGACGCGCCAGTCACCGCGGCGAACGGGCTCGGTCGCCGACAGGAAATCGGGGAGCACGCCGCTGCGCAGCTCCGCCAGATGCTGCGCGCGGCGGCGCAGCAGCTCCTCCCGCCTGCCGTTGAACTCGCGCTGCAACACGAGGACGAAATCGAGCGCTTCCGGCGTGAGCACGCGGGCGCTCTCGGGCAGCAGCTTTCCGCGGATTTCCGGGCGCGCCAGGGTTCTGGATGCCATTTGCGATCCCCCGGACGTTCCGAAGGCCGTGAGGCTGAGCCGGCGCAGCCGGCTCGAAATCGGCCGCCCTCCTGCGGCAGGCCGCGGAGAAGCGGGTTGCAGAGAATGTGCCCCGCGGTCTGAACCGCGCCCCGAGTCCCCCCGACCCGCGAGCCGATTTACCGGCCGGTGAGCCTGCGCAGGACGCGCGTGGACTCGGGCAGTCCGAGCGCGGCGCCGGCACCGAAATACAAGCCGCCGAACGGGAGGAGCACGAGGACGGCGGTCCAGATCGGGTGCAGCGGGGGAAGCATGAGCTGCACACCCCGCGCGCTTGCCGCGGCCACGGCCGCGGCGAACACCATGCGCGCGAGCACGTCGGCGCCGGCGCCGACGCGTCCGATCCTGCCGCCGAGCGCGCGGCGCAGCAGCGCCCACTCCAGCCAGGCGGCGCCCCCCGCGCCCAGACTCAACCCTGCCGCCCCGAGCGGGCGCCCGCCGGTGCTGAAGCGCTCGAGCAGCAGCATGAGGCCGAGGCCCGCCCCGGCCGCCAGCAGCACCCTGGCCAGGGCGAACTTCGCCGGCGTGCGCGTATCGTGCAGCGCGAAAAAGGCGGAGGAGAACAGCCGCGTCGCCGTCGAAGCGAGCAGCCCCACGGTGTAGCCGGCCAGGACCAGGGTCACCAGAAGCGTGTCGCCGCGGCCGAAGTCCCCAGTCTCGTAGAGGGCGGCCACGATGACGTCGCCCAGTGCGAGGTATCCCAGGACCGATGGCACCACCAGGAACGCGATCTGACGCAGCCCCGCGTTCACACGCTGTTGCAGCGCCTCCGCTTCCCCACCCCGTCGCCGGGCCAGCTCCGGCAGCTCGGCGGCCGCGACCGACATGCCGAACAGGCTGACCGGCAGCAGGTACAGCGTCTGCGCGTAGCCGAGCGCCGCCACCGCGCCCGCCGACAGAAACGAGGCGAGCACCAGGTCCACCCAGCCGCTCAGCTGGACCACGCCACGCCCCAGGATCGCCGGACCCGCGTTGCGGACCGCCGTGCGCAGCTCGGCCATGTGCGTGTCCCAGCGGACCTGCAGCCGTCGCTCGAGGCGAAGCACCCAGGGGAGCTGGATGCCGAACTGCAGCAACCCGCCCAGGAACGCCCCCCAGGCCAGCGCCACGACCAGATCGGCTCGATCGAGGCGGCCGCCCAGGCCCAGCAGCGTGGTGATCATCGCCGCGTTCCACAGCACCGGCGCCACGTAGGGAACGAAGAAGCGCCGGTGACTGTTCAGGATTCCGAGCGCCCAGGCCGCGAGCACCAGCACGCCCGTCATCGGGAAGAGGATCCGCACGGCGGTCACGGTCAGCTCCCGCCGCATCCCCGCGAAGCCGGGAAGGAAGATATCCACGAGCACGGGAGCCAAAACGATGCCGATGAGGGCGAGCCCGCCGGCGACCGCGAGGAGTAGCGCGAACATGGCGCCGGCCAGCCGCCCCGCCTCCTCGGCACGCCTCCGCTCCAGTAGCTCGGCGTAGACCGGAATGAAAGACGCGCTCAGCGTCCCCTCCCCCAACAGGTTCTGGAGGACGTTGGGCATGCGCAGCGCCGCCCGGAAGGCGTCCGCGAACAGCGACGTGCCGAAGTAGTGGGCGAAGATGCGATCCCGGATCAGCCCGGCGATCCGGCTCAAAAGAATGCCCGCTGCCACCCAGCGGGCGGAGCGGGCAGAGGGCGCGCTGGAAAGCGTCTCAGCGCTCGTGTTCACCGGCCGGGAGCACGCCGGGGGAGCCCTTGCTCTCCAGCAGGCGCTGGAGGAACTCGTGATGCTCCTCCAGGTTCTGGAGCTCGCGATTCAGCCGCTCGACCTCGGCCTCGAGCGCAGCAAGGCGCCGCCCCAGGCTCCGGTCCGCCGGCAGCGCATCCCGCTCGAGCCGGGCCGCCAGCGCGCGGCCGAGCTGGGAGTCCAGCACCACCGTGACCAGCGGGATCATCAGAGCGAGCACCGCGATGACGAACCACCACATATGCGCAACAATACCCGCCGCGGGCCCTCGGCGGCAAGCAGTTCAGCCGCAGCGGACGCCCGCCCAGCCGGGCACGGCATCCCCCATCTCGATGTGCACCGCCTCCAGGAGCGCGCCCAGCAGCGCCGGCCCGTAGCGTGCGAGGTACTGGAAGACGTTGAAAACCCGCTCCTGAGGCTGCCCGCCGGGAAAGAGGTTGAGGCGCGCCTTCTCGAGCTGATCCAGCGCCACCGAGTTCCGCCTCTTCCAGTGCTGCCCGATTTTCTTCTCGGCCTCCTCGAGTTGCAGCAGGCTGGAGTTACGGGCGCCGGCCAGCGGCTTCTCCAGAGTGGCATCGATGGCACGGCTCCCCTCCGTGAGCTGCCGATAGCCGTCCTCGATGCGGCGCCGGAGCTCCGCCAGCGTCGCTGTGATCTCCACCGGCAGTCCGTCGCCCGGCGCGTCCATCAGCTCGCGGGCGGGCCGCCGGAAATCGTCCACCTCGAGCCCGAACTTGTCCAGGACCTTACGCACCTTCCCCTCGACCAGCGTCAGGCTCGCGCGAGGAAAGACCAGCGGCATCTCGATGCCGTGGGCGCGGAAGAGGCACCCGACCTGCGCGTAATAGCCGAGCTCCGCGGGACCGGCCACGTACGCAACCGTCGGAAAGACGGAGCTCTCGACCACCGGGCGCAGCAGCACGTTCGGCGAGAAGCGCCCCGGCTCGCGCTCGATCAACGCCCGGAGCTCGGGCTCCGTGAACGTGCGCTTCGACCGCCGCAGCCGCCACGCGCCGTCCTCGCGCAGCAACCGGTCCCGACCAGATTGCGCATCTTCGTAGAACAGATTGGACGCGCCGGCCCCGATCGTCACCTGGGCATGGTACCCAGCCGTTTGCAGGCGTGCCGTCTGCTCCGCGAGCAGGAGCTCGTGCTGCGCCGACTGCTCCAGCTCGCGCGTCAGCACGTCGGCCGCGAGCTCCTTGATGACCGGATCGGCGGCGTCCACGATCAGCAGATCGAATGGGCGAAACAGATCGGCGACGAGCTCGCTGAACGCGCCGGCCATGCTCTGGCCCGGCCGATACGCGGCACGCAGCCGCTCGAGGAGCGCGGGCGTGAACTCGGTGTCCGGCAGCGCCCGCGCGAGGCCCAGCACCGTCTCCTCGATGGTGTCATCCAGAGGGATGCGCGCCATGGAGCGAGGAACCTCCGCTGCCGACGACAGTGCGACGCGCCGCAGGTCGAGATCGGGGGACAGCACCTCGATCTGGCTGGCTTCCTCCCAGTCGTGATCGTCGGACGCTACCCAGAAGAGGGGAGCCACGGGTCGGTCCAGCACCCGCTCCAGCACGCCGGCCAACCGGATCGCGCTCATGATCTTGTAGATCGTGTACAGCGGACCGGTGAACAGCCCCGCCTGCTGGCCGGTGGTGACGAACACGCCGTCGCCGCTGCGCAGGCGCTCGAGCCGCCGGGCGGCCGCGGGTGTGGTCGGCCGGACGGCCGCCGCCATGCGCTGACGCCGCCCGGCATCGAAGCGCAGGGAGACTTCCTCGGCCTTCCGCTGGTACGCCTCCGGATCCCACGGCGAGCCCGTGTAGAACGGGGCGAGGGCCGCTGCGCCGGCGTGGTAGTCGCGAACCAGTGCCGGCGCCGCCAGGCGTCCGACGTGGATTTCCAGACTGCCCAGTTTCGTCATGCCGCGTGCACAGCCCCACGCGACGAGGCGCTCGGTCTCTCGGCGGCTCCGCGTCTCCGCGTGATCATTCGCTCGCCTTGTGGTACGGCTCCCTCCGCACGATCGTGCCCGCGCGGTAGAGTTGCTCCGCGAGAACCAGGCGGGCCAGCTCGTGCGGCAGTGTGAAGGCCGACAGCGCGAGCAGCCGATCCGCGCGCTCCAGCGCCTCGCCCGACAGTCCCCGCGCGCCCCCG
This sequence comes from Gemmatimonadota bacterium, assembly GCA_016207445.1. Classification (GTDB taxonomy): domain Bacteria; phylum Gemmatimonadota; class Gemmatimonadetes; order Longimicrobiales; family RSA9; genus JACQPS01. The sequence continues at coordinate 6,841 of JACQPS010000224.1, forward strand.
ATCAGGAAGGCCACGCCGGTGCGCGCGCGCAGGGTCAGTTCTCCCAGATAGCGTGCCAGCTCCGCCGACGACCAGCGTTCGCCGCTGCGCGTGAGAGGCACCAGCTCGACGTGCGCCGGCACTCGCTCGAGCAGCCGTGACGTCTCCGCCCGTCTCACATCCTCCGGCGTGCGCCGGGCCGCCTTCTCTTCCCGGACCTCCACGGCTTCGAAGTTCCAGTACCGCGCCGCGCGTCGCTCGTACTCGGCGATCGCGCTGCCCAGCAGCTTCCCCGGACGACCCACCGCCACGACCGAGACCTTCACGGCCTGCCCTGGTCAGGCGTAGATCCCCCGGAGCCGGTGCACGGCGGCCACGCGGTCGATGGCCAGCATGTAGGCGGCGGTGCGCAGGTTGACGTTGTGTTGCCGCGAGTATTGCAGTACGTGCTCGAAGGACTGGATCATGACGTCGCGCAGCCGCTGATTGACCACCTCTTCGCTCCAGAAGTAGCCTTCCCGGTTTTGCACCCACTCGAAATAGCTGACCGTCACTCCGCCCGCGTTCGCCAGGATGTCCGGGATGACGAAGACCCCCTTCTCATCCAGGATCTTGTCGGCCAGCGCGGTCGTGGGGCCGTTCGCGCCCTCCGCGATGATCCGCGCCTGGACGTTCGGCGCGTTGCGGCGCGTGATCACGTTCTCCAGCGCCGCCGGGATGAGCACGTCGACCTCCAGCTCCAGCAGCTGCTCGTTCGTGATGCGCTCGCCGTGCGGAAACCCTTCCAGGAACCGGTTCTCGTGCACCCAACGGCTGGCCGCGTCGGTGTAGATGCCCTGGGAATTGTAGACGCCTCCCGTCTTGTCGCTGATCGCGACCACGGTCAGCCCGTCCGCCTCCAGCAGCCGGGCCGCGACCGACCCGACGTTGCCGAAGCCCTGCACCGCGACCCGGGCGCCGTGCAGCGGCAGCTTCAGCTCGCGCAGCGCTTGCTTCACGACCATCTGCACACCCCGGCCCGTGGCTTCGCGCCGGCCCGCGGAACCGCCCATGATGATGGGCTTGCCGGTGACCACGGCGGTCACGGTATGGCGCTTGTGCATGGAATACGTGTCCATGATCCACGCCATGACCTGCTCGTTCGTGTTCAAATCCGGGGCCGGCACATCCGACTCGGGGCCGAGCACGTCCAGGATGGAGGCGGTGTAGCGGCGCGTCAGCCGCTCGAGCTCGCTTTGCGAGAGGCGGAACGGGTCGCACACCACGCCGCCCTTGGCGCCGCCGAACGGAATGTTCACGACCGCGCACTTCCAGGTCATCCAGGCGGCGAGCGCCGTGACCTCGTCGAGCGTGACGTTGAGATCGAAGCGGATGCCGCCTTTGGCCGGCCCACGCGATGTGTTGTACAGCACCCGGTAGCCGCGAAACACCTCCAGTTCGCCGTTGTCCATCATGACCGGGATGGAGGTGATGAGCTGCTTCTCGGGCGTGCGCAGGATCTTGTAGACGCCGGGATCGAGGCTCAGCCGCTCGGCGGCCTGATCGAAGCGCTGCATCATCGCTTCGAACGGGTTCTCTTCGCTCGGCGCCGCCTCCGTCGGCGGGACGATCTTGCGGGCCGGTTTCATGGCCGGGCGCAACCTCCTGATCGCGCAGCCTCGTGCCGTTTCAGCGCTTCCATGCTAGGCGTTTCGGCCGGGGCCCGCCAGCCTCTCGCCGCTGGCGCGGTCACGCTGGTGGCGCTGGCCGGGACCGGGCGAGAGGAGCGCATCCAGGAGCGCACCCAGCCCTTCGGCGCCCGTGACGTGCACGCGCTGATCCAGAACGCACAGGTCGAGTCCCGGGCGGGCGTAGCGGAGCTTCACGGCATCCTTGGCGGTGGTCACCACGGGCCGTCCCGCCGCCAGCTCACGGATCCGTTGCAGCTCGCGCGCGCTGTATTCGTGGTGGTCGGGAAACGCGAGTGCGTCCCGCAATTCGACCCCTTGTCGGCGCACGTCGCGAAAAAAGCGTTCGGGGTATGCGACGCCGGCGACTCCGACCGCCGGCCCCACGGGTGGATGCGCGGGCGCGTCCAGCCCCGCGGTCAGCCAGCCGCCCGGCTCCAGTCGCAGCTCGAGCACGAGCGCGCCGGGAGCGCAGGCGGCGACCTCGCCGGCCACGTGCGCGGCGCGGGCGTCGTCGTCATCCCAGCGCGCTACCGCGACCACGCCGGCTCGGCTCAGCGCATGCGGCGGCTCGCGCCACGGCCCGCGCGGAAGCAGCCGCGGGCGTCGCGTCCAGCTCTCCGCCGCCACCAGCACCAAGTCGAGGTCCCGGGCCAGCCGCCGGTGCTGGAAGCCATCATCCAGAACGACGACGTCCGCACCCGCCTCCGCGGCCAGTGCCGCCGACCGGACGCGGTCGCGGCCCACGATGACCGGCACGTCCGGGTACCACGCGCGGTGGAGCCGGGGCTCGTCTTCGGCGTAGCCGCCGTGCAGCACGGCGGGGCGCGCGCGGCGGCGCCGCAGTTCTTCCACGAGCCAGCGCGTCACCGGCGTCTTGCCGGTGCCGCCCACCTCGAGGTTGCCCACGCTGATCACGGGCACGCGCGCCCGCTGCACCGGCAGCAGCCGGCGTGTGTACGCGCCGTGGTAGGCCATGTTCCCCAGGCGATAGACCGCCTCCGCTGGGGCGAGCAGGAGCTCGAGCAGCGCGCTCCCGTGGCCCGGTTCTCCGCGCCACCAGCGTCCCAGCACGCGCTCGCCGCCGCGGCGCAGCATGCCGCGGCGCTGCTCAGCCGTGAGCGGCGCGGGCATCGACCATCTCCATGAGCCGGTTCAGCTCGGCCTCCAGCTCCAGCGCGCTCCGCTGCAGCTCGTGCGGCCTCGCGCCGCGGGCGACCACGCGCGGCGCGCCGTAGGCGACGTGGATGCGTGCGAACGGCTTCGGGATCAGAAACCGGTCCCAGCCCTCGAACCACCAGCCGCGGCTCGTCGCAGCCGCGAGGGGGATGATCGGCATCCCGGTGAGCTGTGCAGCAACCAGAACGCCCGATTTGAGCTTCTGGCGCGGTCCGCGCGGGCCATCGGGCGTGAAGGCCAGCGACCGGCCGGCGCGGCCGTGCCGCACGATCTGCCGCAGCGCCGCGTCGCCACCGCGCGTGCTCGAGCCGCGCACGGTCAGGTATCCCCAGTGCTCCACCACGCGGGCAATGTATTCGCCATCCTCGGAGCGGCTGATGAGGGTCGCGATGCCTTGGTGCCGGTGCAGATAGGTGAGCGGCACCAGCCGGCCGTGCCACAGCACGAAGATCACCGGGCGCCCCGCGCGCAACTGCTCGCGGTAATGCTGCGCCCCCTGCACCTCGAATCGGGCCGTGCCCAGCAGCGCGTCCAGCAGAAGCTGACCGCTCCGGCCGGCCAGCGCGTAGCGGAGCCCTGGTCTCATGCGCGCGCGTGCAGCAGCTCGACCGCCAGATGCGCCACGCGGTCGGCCACGCTCGCGAATCCGTCCGCGGGCGGCGCGAGCGCGGAGCGCACCCGGGCCAGGCCGTCGGTGACGGCCCGGCGTGCGGGGCCGTCCGGGCCGAGGAACGCGTCGAGCGCGGCGGCGAGCGCGGGCGGCGTCGCCTCGTCCTGCAGGAATTCCGGCGCCAGGCGCTCGCCCGCGACCAGGTTCACCAGACCGATGTGCGGCACTCGCACCAGCCGCTTCGCCAGCCAGTACGTCAGCGGCTGCGCCCGGTACGCGATGACGAGCGGCGTCCCCGCCAGCGCGGCCTCCAGGGTCGTGGTCCCCGACTTCACCAGTGCCGCCCGGGCGTGGCTCAACAGCTCGCGGGGCTCCGCGGTGCGGGCGTGCGCCCCGTCGTAGACGTCTGCGGCCACCGCTGCGGACACGGCGATGACCGGCTGCAGGCCAGGGTGACGTCGGACGGCAAGCTCCGCCGCTTCCACGAACAATGGCAGGTGCCGCACCACCTCCTGCCGCCTCGAGCCCGGGAACAGGGCCAGCACCGGCCGCGCGGGGTCCAACCCCAGCGAGGCGCACCAGTCCTCGCGCGTGGTGCCGACCGGCGGGAGATCGAGCAGCGGGTGTCCCACGAAGCTCGCCCTCGCTCCTGCCGCGGCGAACAGCCGCTGCTCGAAGGGGAGCACCAGCGCGAGCCTGCTCACGTACCGCGCGAGGTCCCTGGCTCTACTCGCGTGCCACGCCCACACTTGCGGCGCAATGTAGTACAGTACCGGAACCCCGGCGCGGTGCGCGCGCCGCGCCAGACGCAGGTTGAAGCCGGGGTAGTCGATCGGGAGCACGAGATCGGCGGGGCGGGTTTGCAGCTCGTGCTGTACGCGACGCAGGAGACGCACGTAGAACGGCAGCCGCGCCACCACCTCGACGAAGCCCATGAGCGCGAGCCGGTCGAGATCGGCCAGCAACTCGACGCCGGCGGCCGCCATGCGCGCTCCGCCCAGGCCGAAGAGGCGCGCTTCGGGCCAGAGCCGCTTCAGCGCCGCGGCCAGAAGGGAGCCGTGGAGGTCACCCGAGGGTTCGCCGGCGGAGAGCAGGATGGTCGGTGCCGCGGACTTCACGCGAAACGGCTCAGGTACCAGATCAGCAAGACGACGAGGGCGAGGCCGGCCAGGAGCTTCCATAACGAGGGGGGCCGGAACGGGCCCGGGCTGGCGGCCTTGCGCTCACGCCGCAGTCGTATGAGCGACATGGCGTTCGATGCGCGCAACGATGTCCAGTGCTACGGCGAGCGCCCGCCGACCGTCCTGACCGGACACGGCCACGGCGGCCTCGCCGCGCGCGGCGGCGCAAAAGCTCTCCAGCTCGCAGCGCAGCGGCTCCGCACCATCGGCGCGCAGCGGGATCCGCTCCACCACCTCCGCCAGGCTCGCCCCGCTCAGGGGCGTCCCCGGCTCGAAGACCACCCCCGGCCGTAGCCGCAGAAATTCACCGGCTCCCTCTGCCAGATCCAGGCTAATGTAGCCGGAGCGCTGGAAGAACCGGATCTTCCGCAGCCGCTCGAGCGACACCCGGCTCGCCGTCAGGTTGGCCACGCCACCCCCCTCGAACTCCAGCCGCGCATTGGCGATGTCCGGGCTGCTCGTGAGCACGGGCACACCCACGGCTGCGATCCGGACCACGTCGCGCCGCGCGATGCTGAGCACGAGGTCCAGGTCATGAATCATCAGGTCCAGCACCACTGCCACGTCCGTACCGCGCGGCCCGAACGGCGCGAGCCGGTGGCTCTCTACGAAAAGCGGTTCCTCCAGGTACGGCTCGCACGCGCGCAGCGCGCCGTTGAAGCGCTCCACGTGCCCGATCTGCACCAGCGCGCCGGTCCCATCGGCGGCCTCCAGGATCCGGTCCGCCTCGGCCAGCGTGCTCGCGATCGGCTTTTCTACCAGCACATGGATCCCACGCTCCAGCGCCGCGCACGCCACGCTCTCGTGCGCTCGCGTCGGCACCGCCACCACCAGCGCGTCCACCCGTTGCAGCAGCGCCGACAGCTCGCGGTACGGCGGGACCGCGAGCTCGCCGGCCACCTGATTCAGCCGCGCGGCATCGCTGTCGTGGACGCCGACCAGCTCGGCAGCGGCGAGCTGCTTCAGCAAACGGGCATGGTGGAACCCCAGGCTCCCCACACCCGCCACGCCGACCCTCAGTCGTCGCTCCATTCCGCATCGTCCAGCGTGATGCCGCGGCTGCTCTCCTCGATGAACGCGAGGAAGCGCTGCACTTCCGGCACGGGCGACAGCTCCGCGCGCGCCTGCGCCAGCGCCTGGCTCACGTTGAGCGAGGAGTGGAAGAACAGCTTGTACGCCCGCTTGAGCTCCCGCCGCGCCTGCTCGTGCACGCCCCGGCGCCGCAGCCCGATGCTGTTCAGGCCGTGCACCTCGATCGGGTTCCCGGCTGCGCGCACGTACGGCGGCACGTCCTTCTGCACCCGCGCGGCGCCGCCCACGAACGCGTGGCAGCCGATGCGCACGAACTGGTGGATCGCGGTCACGCCGCCGATGATCACCCAATCCTCGATCACGACGTGCCCACCCATGTTCACCGCGTTCGCGATGATCACGTGGTCGCCGATCACGCAGTCGTGCGCCACGTGCACGTACGCCATGAGCAGGCAGTCGCTCCCGATCTCGGTCCGGCCGCGCGCCGCCGTCCCGCGATTGAGCGTGGCGAATTCCCGGATCACCGTGCGGTCGCCGATGATGAGTTGCGTCGGCTCGCCCCCGTACTTCAGGTCCTGTGGGTCCGTTCCGACGGACGCGCCCTTGTGGATGTGGCAGCGCTCCCCGATGCTCGTGTCTCGCTCGATCAGCACATGGGGGCCGATCACGCTTCCCTCCCCCACCACCACGTTGGGCCCGAGGACCGTGTAGGGTCCGACGACGACGTCGGCGCCCAGTTCCGCGCTCGGGTCGATGACCGCGGTCGCGTGCACGTCGCTGAGCGGCCACGTCCGGGTGTTCAGCATGAGTCCCGCCTCCTTCAGCGGTCCACGATCCTGGCCATCATCTCCGCTTCGGCCACCAC
>JACQPS010000226.1 GCA_016207445.1 Gemmatimonadota bacterium
AAAGAGCGCGGTGGGGCCCGGCTTGACCTGCCCACGCAGCTTCCCGACTTTTCCTGGTTATGCCCGGTGAATTCCTGGTTGTGCGCGGCGCGCGCGAGCACAACCTGAAGAACATCGACGTGGAGATCCCGCGTGACCGCCTGGTGGTGATCACGGGGCTTTCCGGCTCCGGCAAATCCTCGCTCGCCTTCGACACCATCTACGCCGAGGGGCAGCGCCGGTACGTGGAGTCGCTGTCCGCGTACGCGCGCCAGTTCCTGGGCGTGATGGAGAAGCCGGACGTCGACGTCATCGAGGGCCTCTCTCCCGCCATCTCCATCGAGCAGAAGTCGACGGGGCGGAACCCGCGCTCGACCGTGGGGACCGTGACCGAGATCTACGACTATCTGCGCCTGCTCTGGGCGCGGGTGGGCGTGCCGCACTGTCCGTCGTGCGGCCGCGAGGTGCGCCGCCAATCCGCCACGCAGATCGTCGACCAGCTCCTGGCCTGGCCGGAAGGCAGTCGCATCGAGGTGCTCGCGCCGCTGGTGCGCGGGCGCAAGGGCGAGTTCCGCGAGCTGTTCGAGGAGGCGCGCCGGAAAGGGTTCGTGCGCGTGCGCGTGGACGGGGAGATGTACGAGCTGGAGAGCCCGCCCAGGCTGAAGCGCTACGAGAACCACGACATCGCGGTCGTGGTGGACCGGCTGGTGATCCGCGCCGAGGACCGCGCACGCCTCGCCGATTCGGTCGAGACCGCGCTGCGCACGGCGTCGGGGATCGTGGAAGTAGTCTTGTACACGCCGGCGGGGCCGCACCCGTCGCTCTTCAGCGAGCGCTACGCGTGTGTGTACTGCGGGACCAGCATCCCGGAGCTCGAGCCGCGACAGTTCTCCTTCAACTCGCCGTACGGCGCGTGCGAGGCGTGCGGCGGGCTGGGTAGCCGCAGGGAGGTGAGCCCGGAGCTCGTCATCGGCGATCCGATCATCTCGATCCTGGAGGGCGTGATCCTGCCGTGGGGCGAGCCAGCGGGGCACCTGCGCCGGTCCATCATTCCCGGCCTCGCGCAGCACTATGGCTTCGACCCGAACACGCCGTGGGGCGAGCTGCCCGATCGCATTCAGCACGCGATCCTGTACGGCTCGGGCACCGAGCGCATCAAGTTTCCGTACGCGACCGGCGGTGCGCGCGGCACCTATAAGGAGGAGTGGGAGGGCGTCGTCGGCAACGTGCAGCGCCGGTACCAGGAAACCACGTCGGACGCCGTAAGGGAGCAGCTCGAGGAATATATGACGACGCTGCCGTGCCCCACCTGCCGCGGCGCCCGCCTGCGGCCGGAGTCACTCGCCGTGACCGTGGGCGGCAAGTCCATTGGCCAGGTCGTCGAGATGAGCGTGAGCGAGGCGCTGGAGTTCTTGCAGGGCCTGCGGCTCTCGGGCGCGGGCGCGGGCTCGGAAGTGCCCGCTCTGACTCCGAGCCCGAGCCCGAGCCCGGATGGCGCATTGACCGCCGAGATTGCGGGACCGATCCTGAAGGAAGTGAGGGAGAGACTGCAGTTCCTCACGAACGTGGGGCTGGAGTACCTCACGCTCGGCCGCGCGGCGGACACGCTCGCCGGCGGCGAGGCGCAGCGTATCCGGCTGGCGACCCAGATCGGGAGTCGGCTGGTCGGTGTCCTCTACATTCTGGACGAGCCCTCGATCGGCCTGCACCAGCGCGACAACGAGCGCCTGCTCGGCACGCTCGCGCAGCTGCGCGATCTCGGCAACACGGTGCTGGTGGTCGAGCACGATCGCGAGACCATCCTCTCGGCCGACCACGTCATCGATCTCGGGCCGGGGGCCGGCCGGCATGGCGGTGAGGTCGTGGCGCAGGGGCCGCTCGAGGTTGTGCTCCGGAGCCCGCACTCGCTCACCGCGGCCTACCTGCGCGGCGATCGCCAGATCCCCTGGCCCAAGGTGCGGCGCGCGCCGCAGCCCGACCGCGAGCTGGTCGTGCGCGGCGCACGCCAGCACAACCTCAAGGACATCGACGTGCGCTTCCCGCTCGGCACGTTCATCTCCGTCACGGGTGTGAGCGGCTCGGGCAAGAGCACGCTCGTGAACGAGATCCTGTACCACGCGCTCGCACGGCACTTCTACCGGGCACGGTTGCTTCCCGGCGCGCACGATCGCATCGACGGCCTCGAGGACCTGGACAAGGTCATTGACATCGACCAGTCCCCGATCGGCCGGACCCCGCGCTCCAACCCCGCGACCTACACGGGGCTGTTCACGCCGATTCGCGCGCTCTTCGCCGAGCTGCCCGAGTCGAAGATCCGCGGCTATCAGCCCGGCCGTTTCTCGTTCAATGTGAAGGGCGGCCGCTGCGAGGCGTGTCAGGGGGATGGTCTCGTGAAGATCGAGATGCACTTCCTGCCCGACGTTTACATCCCGTGCGACGTCTGCCGTGGCCGCCGCTACAACCGCGAGACGCTCGAGGTCTATTACCGCGGCCGGAACATCGCGGACGTGCTCGAGATGACCGTGGACGAGGCGCTCGAGTTCTTCGACGCCGTGCCCAGCATCAAGCACCGGCTCCAGACGCTGTCCGACGTCGGGCTCGGCTACATCCATCTCGGTCAATCCGCCACCACGCTTTCGGGTGGGGAGGCGCAGCGCGTAAAGCTCGCCACAGAGCTGTCCAAGCGCGATACCGGCCGCACTCTCTACATCCTGGACGAGCCCACGACCGGACTCCATTTCGAGGACGTCCGGCTGCTCCTGCAGGTGCTGCACCGCCTGGTCGACCGCGGCAACACGGTCGTCGTGATCGAGCACAACCTGGAAGTCGTCAAGACCGCGGACTGGATCATCGATCTCGGCCCTGAAGGCGGCAACGCCGGCGGCCGCGTGGTCGCGGAGGGCACTCCCGAGGAAGTCGCGGCCAACCCGGTGTCGCACACGGGCCGGTTCCTGGCGGAGGTGCTGGGGTTGGCGGCAGTGGGGTAACCAAAGAGGGCCTACGCGGCTCCGCGAGGAGCGGCCATTGCGCGGGGGCGAGCGACCGAGGCGTTAGCGCTGCGCGGCGAGCGCCCATGTCCGAGCGAAGCGAGTTTGGGCGCGAGCCCCGCAGCTCTCGCCAAGGGAGCGAGCCGCAGTCCCGCGCCTGGCCGCGACCGCGGAGCTGCGTGCCCGCCAGGCCGGTCCTTGCTGAAACTCCTTGTATTTCGCTAACGTAGGGAGGGTCAGGTCCCGCCTTTTCTCCCTGGAGCAAGACTGATGATCACACGCGAAGACCTGGAGAGTTACCTCATCCGCATGGGGGTGAGCTTCGAGGAGGTGGCGGAGGGGATGTGGGTCATCCGCCCCGCCGAGGGCGGCGCACCCGTCGTCGTACACTACTCGCCGCCCGTGGTGCTGCTCCGGTTGAAGGTCCTGGAGCTGCCCCGGGACAAGGACGAGGCCCGCCTGGCTCGCTTCTACCGCCGGCTGCTCGAGCTGAACGCGGCCGACATCGTGCACGGTAGCTACGGCATCGAGGCGAACGAGCTGGTCCTCTCCGATGCGCTCGAGCTGGAAAGCCTCGATTTCCCCGAGCTGCGCAGCTCGTACGAGAGCCTGACGCTCGCCGCCTCGAGCCACCTGCCCGCGCTCGCCGAACTCGCACCCGTCGCACACGAGGGTTGACGCCATGGGGATGCTGCAACGGCTGTCTCTGCTGATCCGCTCGAACATCAACGAGGCGATCTCCCGGGGCGAGAACCCCGAGAAGGTGCTGAACCAGCTCATCATCGACATGCGCGAGCAGCTCGCTCGCGCGAAGCAGGAGGTCGCGGTCGCGATCGCGGATGAGCGCAAGCTCCGGGCGCAGGCCGATGACGAGCGCAAACAATCCGAGGACTGGGAGAACCGCGCGGTCCTCGCGGTGCGCGAGGGGCGCGACGATCTCGCCAAGCAGGCGCTGCTGCGCCAGCAGGAGCACGGCGAGCGCGCTGTGACGCTGGAGGAGACCTGGCGCCGTCAGGCCACCGAGACCGAGAAGCTCAAGAATTCGCTGCGCGAGCTGAACGACAAGATCGAGGAGGCGAAGCGCAAGAAGAATCTGCTCGTGGCGAAGCAGAAGCGGGCGCAGGCGCAGCGGCGCATCCACGAGACCATGGCCGGGCTCACGGACCGCTCGGCCTTCGAGGCCTTCGAGCGCATGGCCGAAAAGATCGAGGAGTCGGAGCGCCGCGCCCTCGCGGCCGCCGAGGTGCAGGAGACGCTGTCCGGCGAGACCATCGAGAAGCAGTTCGCGCAGCTCGAGGGTGCGGACGCAGTCGACCGCCGCCTCGCCGCGCTCAAGGAGCGGCTCGGCATTCCCGCGGCGACCGGTGGAGCGGCCGCGACGCCACCGCGTCAGCTCAAGGCCGCCAACGTGGAAGAGGGCGCGGTCAAGGACGCGCAACTGGAGGAGGAGGCCTGATTCGCGGATGAACCCCAGAACAACCGGAGGCGGAGGCCAGAGCCGCGGATGAACCGCAGGGCCCCGGCCATTCTGGCCGCCGCGATCTTTGCACTGCTGCTGCTGGCCTTGTTCTACAGCATTGCCGAGATCCTGCTGCTCCTTTTCATCGCCGTCCTTTTCTCGCTGTACCTGAGCGCGATCACCGATGCGCTCCAGCGCTGGCTGTCGCTGCCGCGCGCGCTCGGGCTCGTCTCCGCCGTCGTGCTCACCGCGGTCGGCGCCACCGGCGTCGGCTATCTGATCGTCCCCCCGGTCGTCGAGCAGACGCAGGAGCTGATCCAGATCCTGCCGGGACTGCTCGGCCGGTGGGATGCCCAGCTCGTCGCACTGGCCCGGCGCTCACCCATGGTCGCGCAGATCCTGGGGCCGCTCCAGCAGGGGGAGACGTACCTGGGCGGCGTGCTCCAGTCGATCGGCGGCGCCGTGCGCGGGCTGGTCCCCTACGTCTTCAGCACGGCGCACGTCCTGATCCAGATCATCAGCGTGCTCGTCATGGGCATCTACTTCGCCCTGCGGCCCGCGCTCTACCGCGAGGGGCTCATCGCGCTCGCGCCGCCGGTCCACCGCGACCTGGTGCGCGACCTGCTCGCGGAGCTCGGCGCCACCCTGCGCGCCTGGATCGTCGGGCAGCTGCTCGCGATGGTCTCACTCGGGCTCCTCACCTGGATCGGCCTGGAGCTGCTGGGCGTGCCGTACGCACTCGCCTTCGGCGTGTTCACCGGCGCGGTCGCCATCGTGCCGTTCTTCGGCACGCTCGTCTCCACGCTGCTGCCCGCGCTGTTCGTGCTGGGCAGCGCCGGCATCATCAAGGCGCTGCTCGTCGTGCTGTTGGGTGTCGGCGTGCATGTGGTCGAGGCCAACCTGGTCGCGCCCATGATCATGGAACGGCAGGTTCAGCTGCCCCCCGTGCTCACGCTGCTGAGCGTGCTCGTGATGGGGCACCTGCTCCACCTGATCGGCCTGCTCGTGGCCGTGCCCGTGCTCGCCACCGCCATGGTCGTGACCCGGCGCATCTACGTGCAGCGCATTCTGGAAGGGAAGGGGTTCCGACGTGCGATCCGGGACCAGCCCGTAGAAGTGAAGCTGCCCGCGGACGACGGAGTGCTCGTCCATCCCGCTGCCAAAGAAGCCACGCTGCCGGCAATACTCGAGCAGTAGCGTGAAAACGTCGGTACCACGAGAAGCGGAACCACGAGAATCGGTACCACGAGAATCGGTACCACGAGAATCGGTACCACGAGAATCGGTACCACGAGAGTCGGTACGACGGAAACCGACGAAGTTCGTGGTACCGAAGTTCGTGGTACCGAAGTTCGTGGTACCGAAGTTCGTGGTACCGAAGTTCGTGGTACCGAAGTTCGTGGTACCGAA
>JACQPS010000228.1 GCA_016207445.1 Gemmatimonadota bacterium
CGCGTGGAGGCGCTCGGCCTCCTGCGTCGGGCGGCGCTGTACGAGAGCCTGCAGAGCTTCGCACGGCTCGAGCGGCTGCCGCTCTCGCCCGGGCGGCTGCGGTTCCTCGCCGCGCGCCGGGTGACGCCGGCGAATCGAGGCGAACAGGAGCTGGCCGGCTATCGCGACGTCCTGTCCTCGTTGGGCGAACGCGCGACGGCGCCGTTCACGGTCGAGCTCGTGCGACGGCTGCACCGCGACCTCTACCGCTTCGTGGCCGGAAGAGGCGGAGAGTGGAAGGGAAGCGAGGGGGCAGGCGCGCGCGGCGCACACCCGTCGGGGACGGCGGTTCGGCCCGGCCCGGAGCTCGTACTGCTGCACGAGCGCTTCGACGCGAGCTGGCGCGCGGGTGGCGTGGAGCCGCTGCTTCTGGTTGCGGCTTACGTGCTGGATTTCCTGCGTCTCCGCCCCTTCCTCGAGGGCAACGGCCGCATGGCCCGCGTCCTGACGCTGCTGCTGCTGCGCCGGGCGGGGCACCGCATCGGCGACTTCGCCGGCCTCGATGCACTGGTGGAGCGCACGCGCCCACGTTTCGCCGGGGCGTTCAACACGGCATCCAGCGGCTGGCACACCGGCGAACACACGCTCCTGCCCTGGTGGGAGTACTATCTCGGCGACGTCGTCCTCGCCGCTTACCGGCAGTTCGAGGCCGCGCTCGCGGCGGCCGCACCGCCCCGTCGGGCCGCCCGCCGCAACCTCGTCCACCATGCCGTCGCGGCGCTCCCGGCCGAGTTCACCATTGGGGACGTGTTCCGTCTCTGCCCCAACACCAGCCGGCCGACCGTGCATCGCGCACTAGGCGAGCTGCGCGAGCAGGGGCTCATACGCTGTGCGCAACGAGGAAGGGAAGCACGCTGGGAGAAGACGACTGCGAAAAGCGGCACATAAAGGCGGCACAAAAACTTCGGCACTCGAACTTCGGCACTCGAACTTCGGCACTCGAACTTCGGCACTGCGTGTCAGATGCCGAACTCCGCCGCGATCTTTCCCGCCTCTTCCAGCCGCTCCAGGGTGCCAATGTCGATCCAGCGCGCGCCGTCAATGCGGTGCGGCCGGATCACGGCGCCTTCCGCAGCCAGCCTGAGGTAGGTTTCGAAGATCGAGAAGACACCCTGCTCGCGGATGCGGTTCAGCAGCTCGGGGCGGGCCACGTGCACGCCGCAGAAGCCGAGGCGGGCGACCGGGCCGGTGGGGGTGCGCGCCCACGTCGTCTTCCCCGAGCGCGTGTCCTCGCGGCCACACAGCCCCTGCGCATCGAAGAGCAGGTACCTGGACGCCGACCGGTCCTGCACGGCCACGCTGGCGAGCGCGTCCGCGCCGCCGTGCGCATCGTACATGGCGCGCAGGTCGAAATCGGTGACGACGTCGCAGTTGTGCAGGAAGAAGGGCGCCTCGCGGCGGAAGAGCGGCGCCGCGCGCAGGAGGCCGCCGCCGGTCTCGAGCGGTGCGTCCGGCTCGCGTGAGAAGACGACGTCGACGCCAAAGCCGTCGTGTGCGCGCACGAACCCCTCGATGCGGTCGGCCTCGTGGTGCATGTTCACGATGAGCCGATCGGCGCCGGCCGCGACGAGCCGGCGCGCCACTCGCTCGAGCATGGGCACGCCGGCGACTTCGATGAGGCTCTTGGGGATGCGTTCGGTGAGGGGTCGCAGCCGGATGCCGAGCCCGGCCGCGAAGATCATGGCGTCCACTCAGTCCCCGACGGCCGCTTCCTCGCGGGGTGCCAGCGTTCCAGCCCAGGCGCCCTCCTCGCGGTGGGCGAGTCGGACGTGCACCTGCGGGTAGCGCTCACGCAGATGGCGCGCGAGCCGCTCGGCCATGTACACGGAGCGGTGCTGGCCGCCGGTGCAGCCGAACCAGACGGCGAGGCTGGTGAAGCCGCGGCGCAGGTACTCCTGGACCTGGGCATCCACGAGCGCGCTCACGTGCTCCCAGAAGCGCTCGACCTCGAGGGACCGCTCCAGGTACGCCACCACCGGCGCGTCGCGGCCGCACAGGGTCGCGAACTCGAGGTGCCGCCCCGGGTTCGGCAGCCCCCGACAGTCGAAGACGAAGCCGCCGCCGTGCCCGCCCACGTCCTCCGGGTGGCCCCGCCGGTAACTGAAGCTGCCCAGGAACACGGTCAGGCCGGCCGGCCCTTCTTCCGGAGCGCGGTGCGCCCAGGTGGCCACGATGCGGCGGAATACGCCGGTCAACTCGGGCAGCCGCACCGGCAGCCCGCGCGCGAGGATGCGGTCGATGTTGCGCGCCGCGTACGGCACGCTCTGCAGGAAGCGCGGCTTGCGCTCGAAGAAGCCGCGGTACCCGTACGCACCCATGGCCTGCATGATGCGCACGAGCACATAGCCGCGGTACAGCTCGAGGAACTGCTCGCGCTCGATGGGGAGGTAGTGCTCGAGCGCGTCCAGGTAGTGCTCGAGCAGCTCTTCGCGCACGGCGTCCGGGATGTCCGCCTTGGCGTCGTAGAGCAGCGACGCGATGTCGTACTGCGGCGCGCCCCTGCGGCCGCCCTGGTAATCGATGAACCAGGGCTCGCCGCCCTCGCCCAGCATGATGTTCCGGGACTGGAAGTCGCGATAGAGAAAATGGCTCGTGTCCGCCTGCAGCAGGAACTCCGTCAGCCGGTGGAAGTCTTCCTCCAGCCGCGCTTCGCTGAACGGAATGTGCGCGAGCTTCAGGAAGTGATACTTGAAGTAGTTCAGGTCCCACAGCATGGACTGCCGGTCGAAGGCCGCGCGCGGGTAAGCCACAGTGTAGTCGACGACGCGGCCGCCCTCGATCTGGAAGCGCGGCAGCAGCTCGACCACGCGGCGGTAGACTGGCAGGATCGTCTCGGGGAAGCGCTCGCCCGACCGGTCCCGCGCCTCGACCAGCGCATCGAAGAGTGTGGTGTCGCCGAGGTCCTCTTCCAGCCACACGCCGGCCGCCAGATCCTCACCGTAGATCTCCGGCACCGGCAGGCCGATGGAGCGGAACGAGCGCGAGAACGACAGGAAGGCCCGACTCTCCTCCTGGTCCGGGCCGAACGCGCCGATCGCGGTGCGGCCATCGGTGCCGACCAGCCGGAAATAGGTGCGGTTCGACCCGTCGGCGCGCAGCTCCAGGATCGCGGCCGGCGGCTCGCCGAAGTGGTCGGTGAAGAGGCGGACGATGCGGTCGTGCATGGTTTTTCAATGTAACTACGTGTGGCGCTGAGGGAAACAGGCGTGGTCCTGCACCCCTTTCGGGAACGGGAAGGGGAACGGGATCGGGATCGGGTTACAAGGCTAGGGAAGCAAACTGCTCCTCGGTCGGCTCCGCTCAGCAGAACCATGGCTCCGTCAGGAAGGGCACGCTCGCGCGGGCGGGAAGCAGCGGCAGCGCGGGGGCGGCGGCGTCGCCGCACGCGGTTGCGGCTTCCGCCCGGCGCGCGTGCGCGTGCCGCCACACCTCCTCGAAGACCTCGCGCCGCGAGGCGCGCCGCCAGGTCGCCTCGTGCACGAGCGCCTGAACATCGCGCTGCAGCTCGTCCACGCGCGGGTCGGGGTGCCGCCAGCGCCACACGAAGTTCGCAGCGTCGAGCTCCTCGATGACGGCGCGCACCTCGGCCAGCTCGAGCAGCCGCGAGCCCGGCGGAATCAGCAGGCGGATCGCGTACTGGATCGGCGCGACGCGCTCCACCAGGCCGAGTCGCGCGAGCTCCGACAGGAATGCGCGATAGCCGTCGAGCGTGATCCAGGGGGTGAACGCGACGAAGGTCGGTACGAGCACGAGGCCGGCGTCCCCCGTGAGCTCGAGCACGCGCTCGACATGCGCGCGGGTGTGGCCCTTCTCGAGCAGCGCCAGCACGCGGTCGTCGAACGACTCGACCGCGCTCGTCACGAACAGGCAGCCGGTCTCGGCCAGCGTGCGCAGGTGCTCGGCGTGCCGCAGCAGGTGCTCGATCTTGATGGTGACGTCATAGGTCAGGTCCGGAAACTCGCGCTGCAGCGCCGTCACCAGCGGCAGCGCGTGGCCGATCCCGTTGAAGAAATCCGGATCCCCGAAGGTGATGTGGCGGGCGCCGGCCGCGACCTGCCGGCGGATATCCTCGAGCACGACCTCCCGTCGCACAATGCGGAAGCGGCCGTCGTAGACCGGCACGATCGGGCAATGGCGGCAGCGGTGCTTGCAGCCGCGGCTCGCCTCCGTGTAGCCGGCCGTGCGCCGTTCGCCATCGGGAAGGACCACGCGCGCGTAGCGCTCGAGCGGCGGCAGCGGGCTGCGGTCCGGCACGCGGAAGTCGAGGCGGTCGAGGCGTATCAGGGGCTTCGGGCTCGGGCTCAGGTTGGCGCTCGGGCTCGCGGCCAGGCCGAGGGCCAGGTCTACGAGCGCCTGCTCGAACTCGCCGCCGATCACCGTGTCGACCCCGATGCTTCGGAGGTGCTCCGCGTTCGTGGGCGCGTACAGCCCGTAGCAGCAGACGTGCGCGGCCGCGTTCGCCTGGCGCACGCGCGCGAGCGCATCCACGGCCAGGCGCGTGGCCAGATGCATGGGGAGGAAGAAGGCCACGAGGTCCGCCCACTCGACCGCCGCGCCGTCGAACGGCTCGACCGCCAGATCGAGACAGCGCACCTCCGCGCCCGCTTCGCGCAGCCAGGCCGCGGGCGAGGCCAGGCCGAACGGCTGCCGGCCCATCTCGTAGGTGGAGATCAGAAGAACTCTGGACATGGGCAGATCGAAATTACGGCGGGCCGATCTGCGCAGCAAACCGTCTGACGGGCAGCGTGACTCGCGAACGGACGTGTACGTGCACGCGTACGAGTACGTGCACGTGTACGTACTCAGCGCTTCCGCGGTTGGCGAGGCTTCGGGAGAGGCGGGAAGGAGTCCGGTCTTGTCACTGTATCGGTCAATTTGACCAGCATGGAGACGATTCGGACCAGGAGCTGCTTTGCGGTATCAATCTCGACGGCCTTAAGCAACTCCATATCGACGATATGGTCGAGCGCCGAGCTCACTTCTGTCGCTGATGAGCGCGCAATCCTGTAGAAGTAGGCGCGCCGCCCCGGCGTTCGCTCGCCGCTGCCCTCTGCGATGTTGAGTGGTATCGAAGGGGTCGCTCTCACAAGCTGATCCACGAGATCCGGCCGACCCCGTCGGATCGTTTTCCTGACGCGGCAAATCTCGCGGCTCAACTCCCGCGCGACTTGGTAGACCTCCAAGCGTTCATGATCGAGCATCAGCCGGCCTGACGCTGGTCCGGTCTAACAAAGCACGGGCACCGGCGCTTCGCCATGGCGAGACCGGCCAAGCCGGAACGTACACGTGAACGTACTCGTGCACGTACTC
>JACQPS010000237.1 GCA_016207445.1 Gemmatimonadota bacterium
GAAGCCGGCCGTCACCTCGGCGAGCATGTTGATGTTGGCTCCGGCGGAGAAGAATTTCTCGCCCTGGCCGGTCACGACCAGCACGT
Organism: Gemmatimonadota bacterium; assembly: GCA_016207445.1. GTDB lineage: Bacteria > Gemmatimonadota > Gemmatimonadetes > Longimicrobiales > RSA9 > JACQPS01. The sequence continues at coordinate 87 of JACQPS010000237.1, forward strand.
GCACGGCGTCATCCATGCGCGCGCGCAGGATCGTGTCGTCGAGCTGGCGCATCATCTCGTAGGTGTAGGTGTTGGCCGGCGGATCGTCGAGCGTGAGCACGGCCAGGCCGTTGGCGACGTCGTAGCGGATGAGCTCCTTCGCCGCGGTCTCGGACTCCAGTACCTTCGCCATGCTCGCCTCCGATCAGTCGACAGTTGACAGTTTACAGTTGACAGTTCACAGCTGGCAGTTGCACGCGCGGGACGACCGTCAACTGTCGACTGTCAACTGTTAACTTGTTCTCCTCCAGATCGACGGCCTCGCCTCGCCCGGTGCACGCTCGGCCGCGCCGGCGGGCACCAGGCCGGCGTCGCCCAGGTAACCCTGCAAGAAGAGCTGGCTCAGGTCCTCGGCCAGCTCGGCGACCGGGACGTCGCGGTCCGCGTGATACCAGTTGTAGATCCAGTTCATCATGCCGAAGAGCGCGAAGGTGGCGACGCGCAGGTCGATCGGGCTCGCGGGCCGCAGCTCCTGGAGCGTGGCCGTGCACAGCTCGGTGTAGCGGCGCTTCTTCTCGTTCACCCGCTTCCGGTAGTCTCCGGTCAACGAACCCGCCTCGTGCGAGAGCACCTTCATCTCCTTCATGTTGCTCACGAAGAAGCGCAGGTGATTCTCGACCAGCAGCCGCAGGCGGCGGTGCGGGTCCATCACGCCCTCGAGCAGCCGTTCCAGGTTGTCCAGCACCGTGCCGAAGCAGTGGTCCTGGATCAGGAAGAGCAGCTCCTCCTTGCTCCGGAAGTAGTAGTAGAGCCCGGACAGGCTGATGCCGGTGGCGCGGCTGATGTCGCGGATGCTGGCCTCGTGATAGCCCTTGTCCGCGAAGATCGCCGCCGCCGTGCGCAGGATGCGCGCCAGCTTGTCATCGTGGCGCGGCTCTTCCGCCATGTTCTCTCCGCTCTCGTTCGAACGTCCGAACCGCAACCTACCCGGCGGCCGTGGCGACGGTCAAGGCCCGGCGCCGCCTTGATTTTCGCGCTCGCGCCGCCCACCTTTCACGGCACCCTCCGTCCCCCGCCAGGGTATCTGTTCAGGATGAGCATCGTGCCGAAGCTCTGGTATCGTGGGCCGTTGCGCGCGGCGACGCTCGGCGTCGCGGTGGTCGCGCTCGTGCAGGCCGTGGCGGCGTCCGCGCCCGCGGACGCGCCGCAGGGCAGGGGCGCGCGCCGGGGCGGCGTCGTCTACCGCATTCCGGTGCACGGCGTGATCGAGCTGGGGCTCGCACCGTTCATCGAGCGCAGCCTGCGCGAGGCGGCGGAGACCGGCGCGCGTGCGGCCGTGCTCGACATCGAGACGCCGGGCGGCCGGATCGACGCGGCGCAGCACATCGTGAACGCGCTGAAGGACGCGGACGTGCCCGTCTACGCCTTCGTGAACCGGCGCGCGTTCTCGGCGGGCGCGATGATCGCGCTGGCCACGCGCGGCATCTACATGCGCCCGGGCTCCGTGATGGGCGCGGCCACGCCGGTCAGCGGCCAGGGCGAGAAGGCGCCGGAGAAGATCGTGAGCGCGATGCGCAGCGAGATGCGCGCGCTGGCGGAGTCGCGCGGCCTGGATCCGCGCGTCGCGGAAGCCATGGTGGACGAGGACATCGAGATTCCGGGCCTGGTCGAGAAGGGCAAGCTGCTCACGCTCACGACCGAGGAAGCCGTGCGCATCCGCTACGCCACCGCAGTCGAAGACCTGGATGCGCTGCTGCACGCCGTGGGCGTGGCCGGCGCCGAGGTCCGCACGACCGAGGTGAACTGGGCCGAGGGCGTGGTGCGCTTTCTCACGCACCCGATGGTGGCGCCGCTGCTGCTCTCGCTCGGGTTCCTCGGGCTGATCATCGAGTTGAAGACGCCGGCCTTCGGACTCGCGGGTGCGGCCGGCCTCATCTCGCTCGCGCTCTTCTTCGGCAGCCACTACATCGTGGGGCTCGCGGGTTGGGAGGAGCTCATTCTGCTCACCATCGGGCTCATCCTGCTGGGCATCGAGATCTTCGTCGTGCCCGGCTTCGGCATCTTCGGCATTGCCGGCATCCTGGGGATCCTGGCCAGCATGTACCTCAGCCTCGTGAGTCACCTCGCCACCGGCTTCGACTATAGCCAGGCGGCCGGCATCCTGTCGGCGGCGGTGATCGTCGTGGCCGTGACCGCCTGGGCGCTGCTCCGGTTCCTGCCCAGGAGCGGCCGCCTGACCAAGAGCGGCATCCTGCTCGGGGAGGCGACGACGCGCGAGGCGGGCTACCTCGCCACCCCCGTGCGCCCGGAGCTGGAGGGCGCGCGCGGCGTGGCGCTGACCGACCTGCGCCCCGCCGGCACCGCGCAATTCGGCGAGGATCGGGTCGACGTCGTCGCCGAAGGCGCGTTCATCCCCGCCGGCAGCGCGATCCAGGTGATCCGCTCGGAGGGGTACCGGCACGTCGTGCGGCCGGTGGGGTAGAGTGGTAAGGCATTCGCTAGCGTTTTAACAGGGAAGGGGTTAGGGGTCAGGGGCCAGGGGTCAGCAAACCCTGTTCTCGTTGCCCCTAACCCCTGATCCCTGACCCCTGATCCCTAGAAAGAGAGTACCCGATGGAAGGCCTGATCCTGTTCTCCCCCGTCGTCGTAATGGTCCTGCTGATCGCGGCCGTGCTGCTGCTCGTCTGGGCGGTGCCGGTGCGACTGTACATCGAGGCCATGGCCGCCGGCGTGAAGGTGCGGCTCTTCGACCTCGTCGGCATGCGGCTACGGAAGGTCGACCCGTACGCCGTGATCCGGCCGCTCATCGCGTCGGTCAAGGCCGGCCTGGAGATGACGACGCGGCAGCTCGAGGCGCACTACCTTGCCGGCGGTCACGTCGACCGGGTGGTCAAGGCGCTGATCAGCGCGGACAAGGCGAACCTGGGGATGGGCTTCCAGCAGGCCGCGGCGATCGACCTGGCCGGCCGCGACGTGCTCGAGGCCGTGCGCGTCTCGGTGAACCCGAAGGTCCTCGACACGCCGCGCGTGGCTGCCATGGCCAAGGACGGCATCCAGCTCATTGCCACCGCGCGCGTGACCGTGCGCGCGAACATCAACCGGCTGGTTGGCGGCGCGGGCGAGGACACCATCCTGGCGCGCGTGGGCGAGGGGATCGTGTCCACCATCGGCTCCAGCGGCTCGCACAAGGCCGTGCTCGAGAATCCGGACAACATCTCGAAGACCGTGCTGGCGAAGGGGCTGGATGCCGGGACCGCGTTCGAGATTCTGTCCATCGACATCGCGGACGTCGACGTCGGCAAGAACATCGGCGCCGAGCTCCAGACGGACCAGGCCGAAGCCGACAAGCGCATCGCGCAGGCGAAGGCGGAAGAGCGGCGCGCCATGGCCGTCGCGGCCGAGCAGGAGATGCGCGCCAAGGTGCAGGAGATGCGCGCGCACGTGGTCCAGGCCGAGGCGCAGATCCCGATGGCGATCGCGGAAGCGTTCCGCGTCGGCAACCTGGGCATCATGGACTTCATGCGCTACAAGAACATCGGCGCGGACACCGAGATGCGCTACGCCATCGCCGGTGGTGGCGATGAGGCGCCGGGCGCGCCGCCCAAGGGGTAGCCAGTGGACGAGTTCTTCTCGCTCGTCATCTTCATCATCGTGCTCTGGTCCATCCTGGGCGGAGCACGCGCGAAGAAGAAGGGCGGGCCGGTCCAGCGGCCGCGGCAGCCGCCGCGGCCGCCGGCCCGGCCCGCGGAGGAGCGCGCGCCTGCGCGGCCGCGGCCGCAATACAGGCGCCCGCACGGTACCACCGCGCCCGGCGACGCCGGTCAGCCGGAGCAGGCGGCGGGCACCATGGTCCCGGAGGAGCTGTGGCAGATCCTCACCGGTGAGAAGCCGCCGTGGGCGCGGCCGTCGCCCGCACCAGCGCCCAGCCCCCGTCCGGCGCCGCGCGCGCCCGAATCCGAGGGGTGGGAGGAGGAAGCGGAGGTCGTCGAGGCCGAAGCCGGCCGCACGCTCGAGGGCGTAAGCGCGGAGGACGAAGAGGTCGCCGCCGTGCTCCGCCGCCGCGAGGTCCGCGACGACCGCTCGCTCGAGCAGCTCCCGCCGCGGCCCGAGCCCGTCGTCGTCTCCCTCGAGACGCCGACCGCGGCCGAAGCCCGGCACGCCGCATTCCACGAGGAGGTCGAGCGCGGCGAGCCGGCCGTCGTGATCCGGCGCGCGCGCCCGATCCCACTCGGGCTCGCCGCCCGCTCCGACCTGCGCCGCGCCGTCATCCTGCGCGAGGTGCTGGGGCCGCCCAAGGCGCTCCAGTAGCGCCCTCGGGGGTGGAGCCGCAGGGCGTCGCCAGCTATATTTGATGTGCCCGCCCGGGTGGCGAAACCGGCAAACGCGACGGACTCAAAATCCGTTGGGCGCAAGCCCTTGAGAGTTCGAGTCTCTCCCCGGGCACTTCTACCGAGCGCCCTGCGCCGCAAGAACTTGCGGCGTGGGGCACTCTGCTTTATGGCGCCGGGGCGGGTGGTGTTTCCTGGGCTCGCCGGCTGGCGTGGGCGCGTGGTCAGCTTGCGGGCTGGGCGCGGCGCGATCATGCTTCCTCGTTCGCTCCTCTCGTCGCGAGGCCTGCCGATGATGCGACTCACGCGCCCGCTCCTCAGCGCGTGCGCTTTGCTGTACGTGCCACTCCATGCCATGCACGGCCAGGCGCCCGACACCACGCCGCCGCGCTTCGATCGGGTCGAGCGGCAGCAGGCGGGGGACATGGACGGCGTGGCGCAACCGTACGAGCTGCTGACGGTCTTCCTGAAGGATGACGACGTCGTCTCCGTGGTGGCGCGGCTGGAGGATCGTGGCGTGGGGGAGCTCAGGCGCCAGTCGGACGGCCGCTGGGTCCTGCTCTGGCGCCCGCCGGACGGCGGCGGCTGGACGCTGACACTGGAGGCGCGGGACGCCGCCGCCAACATGAGCGCGGTGCGCTACACGTTCGCGGCCGCCGCGCTCCAGGCGCCGGCGGGCCCGCCCCCCGTGAAGAGGCCGCTGACCTATGAGGGTGATACGGGGCCGCCGTGGGCCGCCCTCTACGAGGTCCTGCCGGTGGAGGCCGGCTGCCGACCCGGGCGCCTGCGCGACACCGAAAGGTTCGCCGTGCTGAAACGCGTCGAGCAGGTTCGGGCCCTGCACCGGCTCCCGCCGGTCGCGTACGCCCCGGAGTTCGACGAGCAGACCGCGGCCGCGGCGCTGATCATGGCGGCCAACGGCCGCCTGAGCCACCACCCCACGGTGGGCGCGTGGAAATGCTGGAGCGCGGCCGGCGCCGAGGGCGCGGGTTCGAGCAACCTGCACCTGGGGCGGGGCTCCGCGCTGGAGGGCAGGCCGTCCACCGGGGCGGTCGACTCCTGGGTGCGCGACCACGGCGTGCCTTCTGTCGGCCACCGGCGCTGGATCCTCGATCCGTTCCTGGGCGCGGTTTCCTTCGGTCGCGCGGATCTCGCTTCTCCGGGGGGCGGTACCCACCACGCTGCCGCGCTGAAGCCGGTGGCCGGAAGCGCCGCGCCTGAAGGCGTGCCCTTCGTCGCCTATCCGTATCTCGATTACCCGGCCGAGCTGTTCGAGCCCGGTCGCACGGCCGCCTCGTTTTCCGTGCTGGCGGATCCGACCGACCGCTGGCGCAATCGGGACGCCGACTTCGGGGACGCGAGGATCCGCGTGACGGGACCCGACGGCCCCGTCCCGGTGCGCGAGGTCGCTCACGACAACGAGAGCTTTGGCCTGCCGAACCGGCTGTCCTGGCACATGGAGGCGGTGCGGGCCGGCGTCGAGTACGAGGTCGTGATCGAGGGCGTTCGCGTGCGGGGCGAGGCGCGCAGCTACCGCTACACCTTCCGCATCATGCGCTGAACCTCTTGGTCCGGTGGGGCGGTGGCGTTCAGAGATCGCGCGGAATGAGACGAGGCGCGCCGACGATATCGACCGCGCCAAAGTCGCGTATATCCAGGGTCGCAATCGCATCGGCGCGCAGTCGTTCCGCCATCGCGATCACGAGCGCATCCACGAGCCCCAGTTCGAGTTCGGCATAACGCGCGTTCAGCTCCACCGCACGGGCAAGATCGCGCTCGGAGTGCCACTCGACCGCGTAGCGGCCCTCGACCAGGTCCGCGACGAACAGCCGCTCGGTATGCGCTCCTACATGCGTCAGCAGCAGGGAGTCGACCTCGGGCAGGATGGCCCAGGGCAGGATCCAGAAGTGCGGCTCCGCTTCGTACAGCGTCCGCAGCACGGCGTGGTGC
>JACQPS010000231.1 GCA_016207445.1 Gemmatimonadota bacterium
AGCCGAAGTCGTTCTCCGGCGTGGCGCTCTCGCCGTACCAGGCGCGCAGCAGCGAGACCAGGAATTTGGGCAGGTCGGCCCAGAGTCCCGTTCCTGAACCCTCGCTGTCGAGGTAGTCGCGCAGCCGCTCGTGCGACTTGAAGGTGGCGGGCATGTGCATGTAGCCGGGGAGCAGATCGTACAGCGTGGGAATGTCGGTCGAGCCCTGGATGGTGGCGTGCCCGCGCAACGCCTGGATGCCGCCGCCCGGCCGGCCGATGTTGCCGAGCAGGAGCTGGAGCACGGCCGCGCAGGAGATGATCTGCGGCCCGATCGTATGCTGGGTCCACCCCACGGCGTAGGCGATGGCCGTCGTGCGCTCCCGCCCCGAGTTGCGCAGCATGGCCTCGGCCACCGCCAGGAAGCGCTCCCGCGGCACACCGCACACCTGCTCGATCCGCTCCGGTGTGTAGTGCGCGAAGTGTTGTTTCACGAGCTGGAAGACGCAGCGGGGGTGCTGGAGCGTCTCGTCGCGCGGCTCGGTGCCATGGTACTGCCAGCTCTGCCGGTCGTAATGGCCGGCCCCGGCGTGCCAGCCGGAGAACACGCCCTCGAGCTCGGCCGCGTCCCGAAACCCTTCGTCGATGATGGTGGCCGCGTTGGTGTAGTGCAGGACGTACTCGCGGAAGAACGGGTCCGTATTCCAGCGCTCACTGTGCAGCACGAAATTGATCAGCGCGCCCAGGAACGCGAGATCGCTCCCGGCGCGGATCGGCACGTAGAGCGAGGAGCAGGCGGACGTGCGCGTGAAGCGTGGGTCCACGTGAATGATGGTGGCGCCCCGCTCCCGCGCCCGCAGCACGAAGCGAAACCCCACCGGGTGACACTCGGCGAAGTTGGACCCCATGATCAGAATGCAGTCCGCGTTCGCCAGGTCCATCTGGAAGGTGGTGGCTCCGCCTCGTCCGAGCGGCGTCCCCAGACCGGGGACCGTGGCGCTGTGTCATATGCGCGCCTGGTTCTCGACGAAGACCACGCCCGTGCCGACGCAGAACTTCTTGATCAGATAGTTCTCTTCGTTGTCGAGCGTGGCACCGCCCAGAAACCCGATTCCGGAGGTGTGGTTGACGCGGCGTCCGGCGGGGTCCGCGGCGATCCACGTGCGCTCGCGCGTGTCGTGGAACAGCCGCGCGATCCGGTCCATCGCCCACTCGAGCTCGACCTCCTCCCACCGGGTCGAGTACGGGCGGCGGTACAGGCAACGGGTGAGCCGGTTCGGGTTGACCGCGTATTGAAAGGTGGCGGCGCCCTTCGGGCACAGCGTGCCCTCGTTGATCGGGCTGTCGGGGTTCCCCTCGATGTCGACGATCTGGTCGTCCTGCACGTGGATGAGCGTGCCGCAGCCGACCGCGCAGTACGGACAGACGCTCGGCACCGTGCGCACGCCGTGCAGCCGGGACCGGAGCCGCCGCGTGCGGGCGGTGGTGGCGGCTTCGTTCAGGTCGGTACCGGATAGCTGGCGGGCCAGGGGCCAGCGCCGAAGCGTCTCCCCCAGCCCTGTCGCGCGCTGACGCAGCATGGGTCGGACCTCCTTGCGCGAGGAGCGCCCGAAAATAGCCGCTGGAACGCGGGAGGCAAAACATGCGGGGACGGCGCGCTCGCGCCGCCCCCGTCTGGCGTCCGCAGAACCCGCCGCTCAGTACTTCCGGGGCGTGCGAGGCTTCTTTTCCGGCTGCGTGGCCGCGCCCGGCTGGGCGGTGCCCGGCGTCGTCTTGTCAGCGGGCGTGGTCGTACCCGGCTGCGTGGCTTCGGGCGTCAGCGTCTTGGGCTGCGCCCCGGCCGCGGCGCCCAGGTTGGCGCACGTGGCCGTGCCGCCGAAGTCCAGGCCGCCGCGCTCGTGCACGTACAGGCTGTACTGCCCGCTCTGGATCTGCGCGAGCGTCAGCGCCGTCGGCGGGAGCACGGCCGTGGCGCGTGCCGTTTCATCCGCACCCGCCGCCAGGAAGCCGGTGATGCCCGCCATGTCCTTCGTGCCGCTGAGCGCGACCACGACGGGTCCTTCGGTGCCGCACACCCCGGAGTGGATGTGCCAGGCGTGCTCGCCCTCGCTCAGCCCCGTGATCTCGACGGCGAGCTCGAGCGCTCCGGGCTCTGTGATCGATGACGTCAGTGTCGCGGTGCCCGCGACCGGCTCACCGCGCGCGCTCGCGCCGGGCTCGAACTGCGTCGTGAGAAGCGGCTGCACCCCGGGCGGCGCCTCGGTCGCCGTCTCCTCGGCCTCCACCGCCGCCTCTTCCTCCTCCTCGCGCGCACACGCTGCCACGAGCAGCCCGCCCAGCAGCAACACGAACCAGAAAGGGTACCGCCTCGACATGGCTCGACCTCCGGCAGAGGGAACAGGTTCGACCCGCGGGCGCGCTGCAAAGAACACGCCGGCTCCGATTGGATTCCGAATCGGCGCCGGCGGGAACCCGAGCCCGAATCCTGAATCCACGACGTTCAGCCGAGCAGCCCCCGTGATTCGCCGGCCAGCGCGATGCCCATGCAAACCAGGACCGCCGCCCAGATCGCAATGTACAGGGGAACGAAGCGCTGCCGCCGCCTCAGCATCTCGGGGTAGAGCACCGGCTTCCCCGCGAACTTTCCACGCGGCTTGTTCGGGAAGAAGAAGGTCTTGTAGGTCTCGATCGTGGCAACCGTGTAGCCGAGCGCCCCGAGCAAGATGAGGAGCGGCTCGGCCGTGAAGTGCGCGATCAGCAGCGCGTACGCGAACGAGATCAGCGGGCTGCGGAAGAACTTCGGCCATTCGAAGCCTTCGATCGGCCCGTCTTTCCACGCGCCTCCCACGGCGGAGATCCAGCCGCCCGCGCTGCCCGCGATCGCCACCGTGGCGAGGTCGGGAACCGCGGCGCCGGCACCCTCCAGCGCAGCGACGCCGGCCGTGATCAGCAGAACCCCGGCCAGGTAGGCGGCGGCCGCGCCCCAGCGCGCGCCGCGGCTCCTGACGACCCGGCCTCTCACGTGCAGCTGCATGGGAATGTAGTACTTCCGCTGATCCTCCTCACGCAGGAACGTCTTGTAGAACTCCTCGGCCGCCCGCTCGAGGCCGTAGACTGCGCCGAAGAAGACGACGATGTGGTCGGCGCGCGTCAGCGCGAGGCCCGAGAGCGGCGCCGCCAGCGCGCCGATCGAGCCGCCGAGCACGATGCCCCGGAAGTACTTCGGCCAGGTGAAACCCTCGTGCGGCGCGTCCTTGTACATGCCCCACGTCGCGATGTGCGCGCCCGCGATGGCGCCAATGAGAGCCCCCTGAGCGAAATCCACCCGACCTCCGCGGTGCAGGTTCAATCCGGTAGGCGCGCGAGCGACTCCACCAGCTCGACGTCGCGCCGGGCCCGCTCGAGCGTCAAGCGGGGCGGGCGACCGGTGCGTAGTGCCTCCAGGAAATCGCGAAACATGGCGCGACGGCCGGCGAGATCACGGAGGCCGGGGAAGACCAAACGCCGTCCGGGACCGGACACTGCCACGAAGACGCCGTTCGACTCGAACGTGACGTTCCCGCGCGTGCCGAAGATGCGCGAAAGGCGCAGCCCACGCAGCGGGGAATGCGTCTCCCAGGAGTAGAGGAGCGCGCCCACGGC
>JACQPS010000234.1 GCA_016207445.1 Gemmatimonadota bacterium
CGCCGGAAGTCTCAGCCAGATCGCGAGCAACGCGAGCAGGATCAGGCTGAGCACGACCTGCACCGGCAGCCAGGCGGGCCGCAGCGTGACGTCGTAGCTCCACCCCGCCAGCCCGGCCAGCTGGTCGAGCACGAACGCGCTCGCCGCTCCCGCCGACACGCTGCGCCGCTCCAGGGTGCCCACCGCGGAAAAGAGGAACAGCGCCCCCGCCGCGATCACGAGCGCGGAGCAAACCGCGCGCGCCGCCAGGCCGGGAGGAAACAGCGCGACACGCAGGACCGCCGCCGCCCCCACGCTGACCGCCACCGCAGCCCGATGCGAGAGCCCGCGCGACAGCGGCAGCAGCGGTGCGAGCAGCGCCGTGAGCGGCAACAATGCCAGCAGCAGCCGGGCCGGTCGCAGGCCGGGGAAGATCGCGTCGTAGGTCAGGCCGAACAGCACGGAAAAGAAAACCCGCTGCCCCTCGAGCAGGAACAGCAGGACGAGCGCGGTCAGCGCGAGCGAGAGGCGGGCGCGCATCCGCCTAGGGATTCACCACGGCCTGATCCGCCTGCATGATGACCTGCTCCATCTGCTCCTCCAGCGACGGCAGATTCGCCACGATCGGCACCTCGATCGTAAAGGTCGAGCCCTTGCGGTACCGGCTCTGTACCGAGATCGTGCCGCCGAGCAGGGCCAGCAGCTTCTTCGTGATCGACAGCCCCAGCCCCGTCCCCCCGTACTCGCGCGTCCGCGACTGGTCGATCTGCCGGAAGTCCTCGAAGATGACCTTCAGGTTCTCGCGGCGGATACCGATCCCGCTGTCCATCACCGCGATCCACATGCGATCGGTCGCGGTCGCACGGCCGGCCCGCACGCGGATCCACCCCACGTGCGTGAACTTCACCGAGTTCGACAGCAGGTTCAGCAGGATTTGCTTGAGCTTGGTACGATCCGCCACCAGCGTCGGCACGTCCTTCTCCACCTCCATCGAAAACGACAGGGACTTCGCCCGCACCATCGGCTCGATCGTGTCGGAGACCTCCCGCAGCAGCTCCTCGAGCCGGAACTGCTCCAGGTGCAGCGGCATCTTGCCCGCCTCGATCTTGGCCAGGTCCAGGATGTCGTTGATCAGGGCCAGCAGGTGCTGCGACGTGCGATGCACCTTGCCCAGGACCTCGTCCTGCTGGGGCGTCAGGTCGCCGTAGATCTGCTCGCGCAACAACGAAGTGTACCCGAGCACCACGTTCAGTGGCGTCCGCACCTCGTGACTCATGTTGGCCAGGAACTCGCTCTTCAGGTGGTACGCGCGCTCGAGCTCCTGCCGCTGCCATTCCAGTCGCCGGTTGCGCTCCTCCAGCTCCAGCGTCGCGCGCCGGATCCGCTCCTCCAGGTCCTCGTTCAGCTCGCGCAGCGCGCGCGCCAGCCGCTGGTTCTCGACGAACTGGGTGAGGTCGTGCACCACGCTCACGATGGCGCGCGGCTCGCCGCGCGCATCCACGATCTTGCTGCTGACCACCTCGACCGGGAAGGCGCGGCCGGTCTCCGGATCCGTGAGCTCGACCTCCTCGACGCGCCGCCGCCGGGTCTGGAGCAGGAAGTCGCTGGTCAGCGTCGTGAAGCGGGTGTCGTTCGCACGTACGACCCGCGCGTGTGCGGTGTCCGCCTCGCGGTCCGGCGCCACCACGAACAGCCGCGCGGCCTCCGTGTTCATCAGGATGATGTTCGACTTCTCGTCCGTCACCAGGATCGGGTCGCTGACGTTCTCCAGCACGACGTCGAGCTGGTCGCGCTCCTCGCGCGCCCGATGCTCCGCGACGCGCGAACGGCGGAACTGGTCCTCCAGCTCCGCGACCGCACGCTTCAAGTCGGTGATGTCGCGCAGGATCGAGATGACCGCGCCGCCCCGCACCGCCGCCATGGGCAGGGGCGCGGACAGCACCTCGAAGAGCAGGTCGGAGCCGTCCGTCGGGTCGACGAGGTTCAGCTCGCGGCTGGGGGCTTCCCCGGTGCTGATCACGCCCTGCGTCAGGAACGAGCTGAAGAGCAGGTTGTTGACCTGGACGGCGCGCCGGCGCCCCTCGCTCTCTTCCGGTCCGGAGGAGAAAAGCCGCTCGGCCTTGCGGTTGGCCAGCAGGATGTCGTTGCGGTCGTCGGTGAGGAGGACGGGATCCGAGATCGCATCCAGGATGGTCGTGAGCAGGTCGCGCTGCCGGTCCAGGCGCTCGGAGCGCGAGCCGAGCAACTCCGCCCGCAGCTGGACGCCGAGCAGCGGACCGACTCGCTGGAGCAGCCCGGCCGCGAAATCGGTGCGGTCATCCAGGCTGCTCGCCTCGAGCAGGGCGATGCCCGTGCCGCCGGCGCCGCAGCCGAACGGCGCGACCACGCACGTCTCGAACCCGAGCTCGCGGAAGCGGGGGTCGTGCGTCTCGAGCGCGGGCGCCAGCAGGTAGAAGCTCTCGTCATCCTCGCGCCGGAGCCGCGCCACGTAGGCCTGCACGCGCTCGTCCGGCAGCCCCCAGGCCGCCGCGCGCACGTCGCCCTCGGCCCGTAGCGCGAGCAGCGCCCGGGGGAATTGGCCTTCGGCGACGAGCCGATCGAGAACGATCGAGCAGGCTTCGGAGAGATCCGCAGCCTGCGCGACGCGCTCGAGCAGCCCGGCCACGAGGCTGTCCCGAAGTCGCGAGACTGCCGGCACGGCTGCTTTTCGACTCAGGTCAGCTCTTCGAGCCGCTTCCTCAGCTCGACGTTCTCCGCGCGCACGCGATCGAGCTCCGCCGGCACGCCCGCCGGGACCAGCGGCCGCGAGACCGGCGGGGTGACGCCGATCGCCTCCGCGTACCGCAAATAGGTCTCGACCGACGCGACCACGATGCGCGCCTCGACGCTGACCAGGTCGATCCCGACCAGGGATACCCGGACGTACGCGTCGATGACGATGCCCTCGTCCAGGACGCGATCGAGCACGTTCTCGCGCGTCGGGTCGTAGATGCGGATCGGCGTGTCGCTGACCACCGCGCCCAGATCCCGGTACTGGATGGTGTAGACGCGGTTGCCGCCCACGCCGATACC
>JACQPS010000232.1 GCA_016207445.1 Gemmatimonadota bacterium
CCCGCGCCGGTGCGCGCTTTTCGTGCCCCGGCCCGGGGCCGGGGCACGAAAAGCCTTGCCCCGCAGGCAGGTGCACTGTAACGTGAACGCCAGTCTCATTTTTCTCCCCGAGCATCGTTCCGGGACGGCAAACTCCACCATACCTAAGGAGGGGCTCATGCTGGCGCGCAACCCACGCCAGGCGGCGAGCGGCCCCAGCTTCGAAGCTGGCGCGGAAGCGCTCACCCTGCTCACCATCCGGGGCGAGCATGCGAAGATCGAAGGCAAGTTCCAGATCGCGGACTCGCTCGAGATCCAGTGCGAGATCGGCGGCGAGCTGGACGTGGGCGGCAAGCTCGTGATCGGCGAGCGCGGCTCGGTCTCCGCGAATGTCCGCACGGTGGACGCCGTGATCATGGGCAGCTACGACGGCAACATGGTCGCCACCGGCAACGTGGAGATCACGGCGACGGGCCGGGTCTCCGGCAACATCCAGACGGACTCGCTGGTGATCTCGAAGGGCGGCTTCTTCAACGGCAACGTCACGAAGATCAGCGAGGACAAGCCCGCGGTTCGGATCGTGGAGGATCCCCGCGCAGCGGCCCTCGCGAAAATGCAGCGGCCGTAGCCGTCCGTCGCGCCCGGGAAAGAGGGACGGCGGGAGCGCTTCGCTCCCGCCGTTTTTCTTGCGGAGAAGTCGCGCAAGCTCACCCGAGGTCCCTCGACTCCGCTCGCTTCGCTCGCTGCGCTCGGGACTACGTCTTCAGCGTCTTCTTCTTCGCCGCCGGGAAGAGCACGTTGTTCAGGATCAGGCGGTACCCGGGCGAGTGCGGATGCAGGTCCAGGTCGGTCGGGGCATCGCCGATCTGGTGCTGCGGGTCCTCGGGATCGTGGCCGCCGAGAAACGTCCACGTGCCCTGTGCATAGTTGCCGTGCACGTACTTGACCCAGGGTGCGCCCTCCTCCTCGGCCAGCACGATCGTGCCGGGCTTCAGCCGGTCCCGCCGGAACGAGGTCGTGAGCCCGTAGAAGTCCGGCAGCACGTTCTCGTGATTCTGCACCAGCATCGACGGCACGGGATCGAACTTGGCGCTGAAGTCGAAAAGCGTGAAGGCACCGAGCGGCTGGCGCCAGGGGGTGTTCACCTGGTGCCCGTCGATGTCGCTGAACGCGTTCACCTGCGGGTTCACCTGAACCTGCCCGCCCTGGAACGCGAAGGTCCGCTCCCAGCGCATCTTGCCAGTCGCGTCGGGGTCGGCGGGCGAGCCGTCGCTGAACGGTGCGGCGATGTCGATGCCGAGCGCGGCCAGCGCGAGCTCGACCGTCTCGGTCGCCGTGCACATGGCGAACAGGAATCCGCCTTCGGCCACGTAGCGCCGGATCTCCTCCACGACCACCTTCTTCAGCGCGGGTACGTTCGGAAGGCCGAACTCCGCCGCCATGCCCTCGTTACGCTGCACTTCCTCCTGGAGCCAGGGCGCGCCCTGATAATTGATGTAGAACTTCGAGTACTGGCCGGTGAAGTCCTCGTGGTGCAGGTGCAGCCATTCGTAGTCCTTGAGCCGGCCCTGCAGCACCTCCCGGTCCCACACCTTGTCGTACGGAATGTCGGCGTACACCAGCGCGAGCGTCACCGCGTCGTCCCAGGGCGAGGTGTTCGGCGGCGTATACACGGCGATTTTCGGCGCCTTCTCCAGGATGACGCTCTCCATGTTCGCCTCGTGGATGGTCGCCCGGATCTGCGCGACCTGTCCGACGCCGACCGGCTCCGTGGTGATCCCGCGCAACGCCGCTTCGCGCCGGATCTCGGGCCGATCGGCGAGCAGGAACGAGCCGCCGCGGTAATTGAGCAGCCACTCGGCCGTGTGGCGGCGATCGAGGCTCCAGTAGGTCAGGCCGTACGCCTTCAGGTGGTTGGTCTGCGTAGCGTCCATGGGGACGAGCAGGTATTGCGCGCCCGCCGACGAGGGCAGAAGCACCAGGGCCACCAGAAACGCAATCACGTGCCGCATGACATCATCCTTCCCTGACCAGCGAACCTCGACCTCATGAACTCGGGACCCGTCCCCGGGCGCGGTCCAGCTCCCGCCGCGCCTGAGGAACCAGTGCGCTGCGCGGGTACTCCAGGATCAACCGCTCGAGCAACTGCTGCGCCTCGCCGAGACCGTCCGGTCGCTCGAGCAGAGCCCGCGCCAGTCCGAGCAGCGCGGCCGGCGCCTCGAGCGCGCGCGGGTAGCGCGCGATCAGGTCGCGACGAACCTGTTCCGCCTCCGCCGCGAGCTGCGCGCGGTCGGCCAGCGCGGCCGCGTAATCGAGTAGGGCCGCGTGCTCGTCCGTAGCGAGTCCGGCGGCGGACGAAAGCAGCGCGACCGCCTCCTGCGGCTTCCCCTGCGCCGTGCGGGCGATCGCGCGACCAAGCAGCTTCCCGCCCTGCGGCGAGAGACGGCTGAGCAGAGTGGCCAGCGCGATCGCTTCGGTTTGCTCCGCGCCCTGGAGCGCCGGCGCGGCCGCCTGGAACGCGGCGCGTGCGCGGCCGACGTCGCCCCCCACGAGCGCCATGCGCCCGCGGATCAGGCTGGTGCGCGGTCCGTCGACGCCGGCCACCACGCGCTCCGCCGGCGCCTGCTCGCCGCGGGCGAGCAGCGCGCCCGCCACGGCGGCCGCGACGCGGTCCAGCTCGGGTGCATCCGGGAATTCCTGCCGGAAGGCAGCGAGCTCGCGGACGGCCTCGCCCACGGCGCCGTCGCGCGCGGTCAGGCCGATGCGCACGGCCGCGGCCTGCCGCCGTGCAGGCGAGCCGACCGTGTATTGCTGCTCGATCAGCAGGTACAGCTCGCGTGCCCGGGCGGTGTCGCCCACCGCCAGCGCCAGCTCGGCCGTGCGGCTCTCCACGGCGAGCCTGCGGTCGCCGAGGCCGCCGCCCCCCAGTAGCTCGGAGTACGCCCAGTAGGCGAGGCCGTCCAGCCGCGCGCCCTCGGCGTGGCGCGCGACCTCCACCAGGAATCCCGCCCGCTCGCTGGGCGGGAGCGCGAGCACCGCCTCGCGCGCAATCTCGCGCGCACGCTCGCCCAGACCCGCATCGATCGCCAGGGCCACGGCGCCCCGGCGCCGCGGCGCCGTGACCGGCGGGCGCGTCAGCGCCTCGATCAGCGAGGGCAGGACCTGGGCGCCGCCATCGGGAAGTGCGCCCAGGCGACGCCGCACGAGATTGAAGCCGGCCGCGTCGGAGCCGACCGCGTGGTCCCACTCGCGCACGGCGCGCACGAGCTCGCCTCGCCCGGCGTAGAGGTCGCCCAGCTCGAGCGCGAGCGCGTCGTCGCGGCCGACCGCCTTGCGGCCGCGCTCGAGCACGACGATGGCCCGCGCGTGCTCGCCCCGCTCCTGCCACACGCGCGCGGCCTCGCGATACGGCGTTTCCACCCGCGGCGTCGCCCGGATCCAGGCCTCGGCCGCGCGCTCCAGCTCGGGTACCCGGTCGAGCGCCGAGTAGGTCCGCAAGAGCATCTGGTGTCCGATCGCGGACGCGGCGTCGGATGCGAGCAGTCGCCGGATGAGCGGCAGCAGCTCTTCCGCCCGTCCCTGCACCACCACCAGGCGCTCGAGCGAGAGCAGCCCGCTCAGCGACGTGGGCCGATCCGCCAGAATAGCGCGCAGGATCTGCTCGGCGCCGGCCAGATCGCCCGCCGCTTCCCGGGCGGCCGCCTCGCGCAGCATCCGGATCTCGCGGCCGCCACGCCCGTTGAGGTCCTGGGCGGCCAGCCCGCTGCCGAGCGCGAGCGCGAGGCCGAGCGCGAGCGCGACGAGCCCGAGCGGCTTCAACGCTGGCCCTCCGACTCGCCCTGCTGCGCGGCCCGGCTCAGCCGCTGGAAGTACTCGAGGATGAGACGGCGATACGCTGGCGGCAGCTCCCGCAGCTCCTCCGGGCGCGGCACCGGAAATCGGAGGCCGTGGTCCAGGAGCCGCGGGTCGAGCGCGCCCGCGCGGGAGGGTGCGATCTCGCCGGGCCGCTCCGATACGCGCTCGTCGGTGACCTCATCGCGCTCGAGCGTGCGGCCCGCATCCAGCAGGCGGTGGAACAGCCGCTCCTGGCGGGCGAGCAGCTCCGGCGAGAGCCGGCCGCCGCTCAGGTCCCGGGCCAGCTGATCGGCCTCGCGCGCGAGCTCGTCCAGCCGGCCCAGCACATCCTCGCGGCCGCCCAGCCTGTCATTCAGTCCGCTGAGCTGTCTCGCGATCTCGACCTGCTGCTGCGCGAGCTGCTGCAGCTGCAGCGACAGCACCTGCGGCGCCAGATCGAGTGGCAGCAGCGAGCTGGCCTGGCCATTGAGCGCGCCCTGCCGCTGCGCCAGCTCGGCGAGGCGCGCCAGCGCTTCCTGCAGCCCGGTCCCGGTCTGTGCCTGCTCGATCTGCTGTCCGTTCCGGAGCAGCTCCAGCGCGAGCCGGTTGAGCGCGTCCACCGACTGCTGCGCCTCCTGCACCGGCATGCGGCGCGCTCCGTCCTTCCCCTCCAGCGCGTTCAGCGTCTGCTGCATGCTGAGCATCGCGCGGCCGAGCGCGGCGCCGACATCGCGGTTCACCATGGCCGAGCGCTGGCCGGCCTCCGACAGGTTGCGCCCCAGCGCCTCCAGCCCCTGCTGCAGGGCGGCCTGCTCGGATTTCATCCCCTGCATCTCGGCGGCGCTCGCGCCGTTATGCTGCTGCCGCGCCTGCTGCATGCGCTGCATGAGCGAGTTCTGCCGCTGCGCCAGCGAGAGTGCCTCGTTGGTGGCCTGCTGCACGGTCTCGCGCACTTCCTGGCGCCAGGCCTCGGTCATGGCCGCGCGCGCCGAGTCCAGCGTCTGCGCCGCCTGCTCCATTTGCCGCGCCGCCGCCTCGCCGGCTTCCCCCGCTTTTTCGCCCTGCTGCTGCTGCGCCTGCCGCAGCGCTTCCTGCGTCTGCTGCGCCGCCTGCTGCAGCTGCTCGGCCGCCTGAGCGGTCTGCTCCGCCGCCTGCGTCTCGCCCTGTTCCGCGAGCTGCTTCTCGAGCTGCTCGAGCGCCTGCTGCAAGGCCTGGCTGCGCTCGCTCAACTGTTGCTGTTGCTCGATGCGCTCCGGCGACGGCGCGCCCTCCCGCTTCATCGCCTCGGCCACCGCCTCCTGCTGCACCGCCAGCTCGCGCGCTTCCCGAGCGAGTGCGCTCATCTGCTGCTCGACCGCCGCGCGACGCAGCAGCTCCAGGCTTTGCTCGACGCGCTGACGGAATTCCTCCTGCTGCTGCGCGAGCTGCTCGAGCGCCGCGCGCACCTTCTCCGGATCCAGCTCCGCCAGCGCCTGGCGCATCTGGGCCAGCTTCTCGCGCAGCTCGGGTGTGAGGATCTGGTCGTACAGGGCGCGCAACTCGTCCAACCGCTGCTGCAGCTCGGGGTCGCGCAGACCCGCGGCCTCCATCGCCCGCTCGAGCTGCTCGGTACGGTCGCGCAGCTCCTCCACCTTCCTGAGCATGTCCTCGTGCCGCTCCAGCACCTGCCGCGCCTGTTCGGCCTCCCGGTAGTCGAGCTGGGAGGCGCGCGGCGGGTCGCCGCGCCGCGGCACCGCGCCCGGCTGCTGCCCGCCGTGCATGGATGGATCGCCGCTGCGCTCGCCGGCGCCGCCGGAGCGGCGCTGGAGGTCCCGCGTCGTTTCCCTGAGCTGTTTCGCGGACCGGGCGAGCGCGGACGCCTCCCGGACCAGCGACTCGGCGTGCTCGCGCGCCTGCTGGCGCAGCTCGCTCATGCTCGGGAAACGCAGCTTGTAGGTGCGCGAGACGGCCGACTGGCGTGCGGGCGAATCGTCCACCACGCGCACGAAGTAGTAGAGCGTATCGCCGGGCAGGACGCGCCGCGTGCTCGCGTCCAGCACGGCACGCAGCAGCGCACGATCCGGCTCGCCCTCGAGCGGGAGCGGCGCCTCCACCGGCGGCTCGCGATCGCCCAGCGTGCTGACGCGCCAGCTCACGAGCGTGGCCAGGCTGAGCGCGTGGTCGTCCGAAGCATCGGCCACGATCGCCTGCTTGAGGTCGGGCGAGAGGGTCGTGTCCGTGCCCGGGAACGTGATCTCCACGTTCGGCGTGAGATCCGGAACCAGCGAGAGCTCGAGCGGTGCCCGCGGTGCCGCCAGCGATTCTCCCGCCTGGCTGGTCAGCTTCCAGTCGTAGATCCCACCGGCGCGCGGCGTCCAGCGTCCGCCGAAGCGGTCCGCCGTCGTGGCCAGCTCGACTTCGACGGCGCCCTCGCGGCGCACGAGCGTCGCCGTTGCGAGTCGGCGTGTGGCGCGGCCGCGGATGCGCAACTCGGTGCCGGCCGGGAGCTCGAGCGGCGAGACGTCGCTGTCGAAGCGCTCGGCCGGACGGTCCAGGTATGCGGGATAGATCACGTCGAGTACCAGGTCCGAGACCAGCAGCGGGTCGAGCGGCGTCACTTCGAACGTGTCGCTGACCGCGCCGTCGGGCGCTGTGATCCAGTAGCGGAGTGGTGCGTCCACTGGCGCGATGCGCGTGGCCGCCGCCGCGGCCGACACCGGGATGGTTCGCTCACGCGGCACGTCGCCCGCCGTGCGCCAGCGCACCGTGACCGCGCGGCGGCCCGGGGCCGTCACCCGAACGGACAGGGCCCCCCCGCGCGGGACCTCCGCGTCACCGGGCTCCACGCGCAGGGCGGGGAGCGGCGGCGGCGAGAGGTGCGTCACCGGATGCAGCAGCGGTGCCCAACCGGCGCGCGATCGCTCGGGCGAGACCAGGCCGAGCAGCAGCGCGAACCCGGAGCCGAGCGAGAACAGGAGCAGCGCGCGGCGACGTCGCGCCCGCGCCCGCTCGCCTTCCAGGCCGGCCAGCTCGGTGACGGAAGCGTCCGCGAGCTCGTGCGCGAGCCTCGTCTCCGCCAACCGGAACAGGGCGGGCGAGGTGCCCTGTGGCAGCGCCCGGCTCAGTTCAAGCACGCCCCGCACACTCCCGGGTGGCAGCGCCCGCCTCACCTCGGCGGCCGCGGCGATGCGCCGGGCGTCGAGACCCCGCAACCAGCGGCGCGCCATCCAGGCGGCCAGGCCGAGGGCGGCGCCGCCGGCCGCGAGCTCCAGCAGCAGCGGCGCCGGACTCGGAGCCATCCAGCCGGGTGCGGCCCCGAGCAGCCACGCCAGGACCAGCATCGCCGGCACGGCCGTCAGCACCGATCCCGCGAGCGCGAGCACGGCGTCCAGGCGCACCTGCCGCTCCGCCGCGCGCAGCAGCCTCCAGAGCCGGTGGCTCGCCGGGCTCATGAAACCACCTCCGCGAGCGCGTACAGGAAGAGGTTTACGCCCATGCGCAGCGCCTGCTCCCGGATCTCCGGCGGGTCGCCGTGCACATCCGCGTCCTCCCAGCCGTCGCCGAGGTCCGATTCGTAGCTGTAGTAGACGAGCAGACGACCCTCGTGCAGGATGCCGAAACCCTGCGCGGGCTTGCCATCGTGCTCGTGGATCTTCGGCAGCCCTCTCGGAAAATCGTAGAAGACGTGGTAGACCGGATGGTCCGCCGGTAGCTCGACCAGCTGCTTGTCCGGAAACACGCGCCCGAGCTCCCGGCGGAAGCTCTCGTCCAGGCCGTAGTTGTCATCGGCGTGCAGGAACCCGCCCGCGAGCAGATAGCGGCGCAGGAGTCCGACTTCTTCCTCCGTCAGACGAAGGTTGCCGTGGCCGGTGAGGTAGAGGTAGGGATAATTCCAGAGCGCCGGATCGGTCAGCTTGACCTGCGCCGGCCGCTCGGCCACCGGCAGTCCCGTACGCTCGCGGATCACCCGCAGCAGGTTCGGCAAGGAGGAGGGATTCGCGTACCAGTCGCCGCCGCCGCCGTACTGCAGCTGCGCGATCGTCAGCACGCGCGGCCCGGCCGCGCCTCCGCCGATCCCGTCCGAGCGACCGACTCGCGGGCCTTCGATCGAGCGCGCGCCGACCGCAGCGGCGGCCGGCGCGAGCAGCACCAGCGAGAGCGTAACTGCGACGAACCTCAACTCGCTTTCCCCCGATCCTCGTCTCCGGCGATCGCAAGCACGATCTCGTAGGCGCGGTTGCGTGGAACCGCGAACCGCCGACCCAGCTCCCGCGCGATCGCGCTCGGCCGCTTCCCTTCGCGCAGCAGCGCCCGCGCCGCCGCGGCCACTGCAGCTTCGGCCGCTCCCCGATCCGTGGTCTCGGCCGCGCCCGCGCGACCGGCGACCAGGACCACGACTTCGCCGCGAGGCGCCTCCCGACCGTAGTAGGCGACGGCTGCCTCCAAGGTTCCGCGGAAGAACGTTTCGTGCACCTTGGTCAATTCCCGCGCCACCACCACCCGGCGCGCGGGCCCGCACTGTTCCGCCAGCTCCTGCAGCAGCTCGACGATCCGGCCAGGCGCCTCGTAGAAAACCGCGGTGTGTAGCGACGACGCCGCCGCCGCCAGTGCCGCTGCCCGGCCACGCCCACGGCGCGGCAAGAAGCCGTAGAACGTGAAAGGTTCCGGCTCCAGGCCGGATGCCACCAGCGCCGCCAGCAACGCGGACGCTCCCGGAACGGGGATGATGGTGTGTCCGGCCTCGACCGCCTGCTGCACGATCCGTGCGCCGGGATCGGAGAGCAGCGGCGTTCCCGCGTCCGATACCAGCGCCAGCGCCTCGCCCGCCGCGAGCCAACCCAGCACTCGCTTCACCCGTGCCGCTTCGTTGAAGGCGTGCAGCGACACCAGGGGCGTCGCGATGCCGTAGTGCCGAATCAGGATGGCCGTGCGGCGGGTGTCTTCTGCCAGGATGCGGTCGACCTCGCCGAGCACCTGCACGGCCCGATAGGTCAGGTCGGCGAGATTGCCGATGGGTGTCGACACAATATAAAGGCGGGCCATAACTTACGCTAGACGCGGGCTCGGGCTCGGGCTCGGAATGCCGAGGTGGGAGCCCAGGCTTAGCCTCTGCAGCCTGACCTGAACCACCTGGGTAAGCCGCTCGGCGTCAACTCCGAGCCCGAGCCCGAGCCCGAGCCCGAAAGTAAAACGAGCGGACACGGGTCCGCTCGCATCCGCTCAACGCCCGGCGCCATGGGGCGTCCGGGCCTCAGCGCAGGTGCTCCTGGATCTTGCGCTCGAGGTGCGGCTTGGGGACCGCGCCCACGACCGTGTCCACGTGCTTTCCATCCTTGAAGAAGAGGATGCTCGGGATCGAGCGGATGTTGTAGCGGAATGCCGTCTGCTGGTTGGCGTCGACGTCCAGCTTGGCCACCTTGATCTTGCCCTGGTATTCGCCGGCGAGCTGCTCCATCACGGGCGCGACGATGCGGCACGGCCCGCACCACGCCGCCCAGAAGTCGACGAGCGCGAGTCCCGGCGCCTCTTCGATCTCCTTGCCGAACGTGCTGTCGGTGACTGTAATCGGCTTCCCGTTCTGTTCCGCCATTCCGGCTCTCCTCGCATTGCGGGCGGACGGCCCGTGGCCCGGCCCCCGCTCCCGTATTAGCTTTTCCGAGACCCCCGTCGGCTGCAAGAACCCGGCCCGCGAACGATGCCCGAATTACCGCTGGATCACGTCGCGATCGCCGTGCGCTCGATCGACGAAGCACTGCCCCTGTTTGAACGCCTGACCGGCGGCCGCGGTTCCCGCCCCGAGCGGGTCGAGTCGCAGGGCGTGCGGCTCGTCTTCGTCGGCGAGGGTGCCACCAGGATCGAGCTGCTCGAGCCGCTCTCCGCCGCTTCGCCCGTGGCGCGCTTCCTGGAACAACGCGGCCCCGGACTGCACCACATTGCCTACCGCGTCCCCGACCTGGAGGCCGCGCTCGAGCGGCTGCGCGCACACGGCTTTCGCCTCACCGCGGAGGCGCCGAGCCGCGGCGCGCACGGCCGGATCGCCTTCATACACCCGAAGAGCGCGGGCGGTGTCCTGGTGGAGCTGGTGGAAGCACCAGTCGACAGTTGAGAGTTCACAGTGGGTTTTCTGTCAACTGTTGACTGTCAACTGTAAACTCGTTCACGGCCGCGCCGTAATCCGCTGCAAATCGATCTGCTCCACCAGCCACGCATCGCCGCCGGTGCGCACGAGCGTGAACGGCACGTCCACCTGCCGCTCGCCCATGGTCAGGCGCACGACCACCTCGATGGCCGCGCCGGTGCGTCCGGGGACCGGGCGCTCCCCCGCCAGCGTGTAATCGTCGTGCCGCAGGACGTTCGCGATCAAGTACATGCGCCGTTCCACGTCGGCGCGCGGGTCCCGTTCCAGGATCGGGCCCTCGCGCGTGCCGAAGAGCCGCCCCATGGTTTCCAGCTCACGGACGACCCGATCGCTGCTCCCGCCCGCAGCCGACAGCTGCGCCACCGAGTTCGCCGCGTTGAGGAAACGCTCAACGATCAGGGCGGGCGTGACGGGTGAGCCACGCGCGCCGTCGGGCGCAGACGTCGTTCTGGTGACGCAAGCAGTCGTGGCCAGCGCCAGCAGGCCGGTTGCCAGGAGCGGCGCCATGCCGCGATGGCCCATGGGAAGCATGAGACGACTCCGGAGAAACGGCGGCCGCTTTCCCGAAGGGGAAAGCGGCCCCCCACGGTAGAGCCGGCGCGCTCGCGCTGTCAAGCGACGGCCGCCTTCGGTTCCGCCTTGCGGAAGACCAGGTTCGGCGCACCCGCCTCGCGGTCGACGACCACGATGTCGCCCTCGTCGAACTCGCCTTCCAGGATGCGCAGCGCCAGCGGATTCTGCACCAGCCGCTGGATCGCGCGCTTGAGCGGCCGCGCGCCGAACGTCGGATCGTACCCCTCCTCCGCGATCAGCGCCCTGGCCGCGTCCGTGAACTGGAGCATGATCTTGCGCTCGCCCACCAGCCGCTCGACGCGGCGCAGCTGCAGCTCGACGATGCGCGCGAGCTCCGCCATGCCCAGCGGGCGGAAGACGATGACGTCGTCGACACGGTTCAGGAACTCGGGCCGGAAGCTGCGCCGCAGCTCCGCGAGCACGTGCACCTCCACCTCCGCCCAGGGCGCCGTGACGGACCGCTCGAGGATATACGGGCTGCCCAGGTTCGAGGTCATGATGACGACCGTGTGGCGAAAGTCGACCGTCCGGCCCTGCGAGTCGGTGAGCCGGCCGTCATCCAGGATCTGGAGCAGGATGTTGAACACATCCGGGTGCGCCTTGTCGATCTCGTCGAAGAGCACGACCGCGTAGGGCCGCCGGCGCACCCGCTCAGTGAGCTGACCTCCTTCCTCGTACCCTACGTACCCCGGGGGCGCGCCGATGAGCCGCGCCACCGCGTGCTTCTCCATGTACTCCGACATGTCGATGCGGACGAGCGCGTCCTGGTCATCGAACAGGAACTCGGCCAGTGCGCGCGCCGTCTCCGTCTTGCCCACGCCGGTCGGGCCGAGGAAGATGAAGCTGCCGATCGGGCGGTTCGGGTCCTGGAGCCCCGCGCGGCTGCGGCGCACCGCATCGGCGACCGCGCGGATCGGCTCCTCCTGCCCGATCACCCGGCTCTCCAGCACGAGCTCGAGCCGCGTCAGCCGCTGCCGCTCCGACTCGAGCATGCGCGTGACCGGGATGCCCGTCCACTTCGAGACGACCTCGGCCACGTCCTCCGCGTCGACTTCCTCCTTCAGGAACTTGCCCTGCGCCTGTTGCCCGGCCAGCTTCGCTTGCGCCTCCCCGAGCTCCTTCTCCATGCGCGGGACCTCGCCGTACTGGATCTCCGCGGCGCGGTTCAGGTCGCCCGTGCGCGTCGCGCGCTCGGCCTCGACCCGGAGCTGGTCCTGCCGCTCCTTCAGCTCGCGGATGCGCGTGATCTGCTCCTTTTCCGCCTGCCAGCGCGCGCGCAGCGCGCTCGCCCGCTCGCGCAGCTCGGCCACCTCGGCATCGATCTTCTCGCGCCGCTCCACCGCCTCGCGGTCGGTCTCGGCCGCGAGCGCCGTGCGCTCGATCTCGAGCTGCATGATGCGCCGCTCGATCTCGTCGATCTCGCTCGGCACCGAGTCGATCTCGATGCGCAGCCGCGACGCCGCCTCGTCGATCAGGTCGACGGCCTTGTCCGGCAGGAAGCGGCCGCCGATGTAGCGGTCGGAGAGCCGCGCGGCGGCCACGATCGCGCCGTCTGTGATGCGCACGCCGTGGTGCACCTCGTAGCGCTCCTTGAGCCCGCGCAGGATCGCGATCGTGTCCTCCACGCTCGGCTCGCCCACGAAGACCGGCTGGAAGCGCCGCTCGAGCGCCGCGTCCTGCTCGACGTGCTCGCGGTACTCGGCCAGCGTGGTCGCGCCCACCCCGCGCCGCTCGCCGCGGGCCCGCGCCGGCGGCAG
>JACQPS010000233.1 GCA_016207445.1 Gemmatimonadota bacterium
GACGTCAAATTCAACGCCGCCAGGGAGCTCGCATGTCATTACGTCGAGAAGGAAGAATGGGCCAACGTGCAGGCGCTGTTGGAACGGTCGGATATTGAAGTCAGACGTGGCACCACCTCCGGAGTTGCGTCCGGATTGGAGAGAGCTGCCGAGGGAGTGGACGTGTCGGGTGCCATACGGGCTCTCGAGCAAGCGCTGTCAGACGAAGATGAACGCGTACGATCGGTTGCAGTGGCCGGCTTTGAAAGGATAGCCGCCGCTGGCCGCATAGATATTTCGTCTGCAGTCCCCGCGCTTGCGGCGGCGTTGGCCGATGAAGGCAAGTATATGAGGGAAGGGGTCCTGAGGACATTGCAAGCCTATGCGCTCTCGCGGAAGCGCAATGCCATGAAGAAGCGCATGTAGGTCAATAGCGGTGGCGGCGGGCGCGGGGCGGCGGGATGAGGCGTGCAAGGGCGGAGGAAGCGCTGGCCGTGCTGTGAGCACTACGTCATTGTTCGACGGCCCCTACGTCGCCCGTCGTATCCAGCCGTTTCCGTTGAAAGGCCACATTCCCCCTCGGCTCACTGAATCGAGGAGGCGGTTGTGGTCTTTGCGGTTCCCGAGACTGACATCCTGATCGCTCTGGCCGCCGACGGCCCGCTCGCACAGCGGTGCCTGGGGGCGGCGGAGCGGCTGCATTGCGAACGCCTGCGGCCCGAAGCGCGCAGGCGCGACTTCCGGACCGGCCGGCTGGCGGCCAAGCGCGCCGTCGCCGCGCTCACCGGCGACAGCCGGCTCGAGCGCATCTCCCTCCCCACCGCCCGCGGGGTCGCGCCGCGGGTGGTCCTCGACCGTCGCTCCCCCATCCCGCTGACCCTTTCGATATCCCACAGGGACGGGCGCGCCGCGGCGGCCGCCGGACGGACGGGCTTCGTCGGCATCGACCTCGAGCGGGTGGGGGCGGTGCGCGACGGCAGCACGAAGTACTTCGCGACGCCGACCGAGCGGGAATGGTTGCGGCGCGGAAGCGACGACAAGATCCCTCGACTCCGCGGCGCTGCGCGCCGCTTCGCTCGGGATGACGTGTTGTGGTGCCTGAAGGAAGCCGCGTGGAAGGCGCTCCAGCTCGACGGGACGGTTCCCTTCACCGCGCTCGAGCTGCGTTTCGACGACGAGGGGCGCGTGCGCGACGTCGGCATCCGAAACGAGCGGTGCTGCGCGCGTGCGTATGTGATGAAGCCGTGGCCCGGCTACCTGCTCGCGCTGGTGTGGCTGCCATGACCCGGCACGCGTGCATCGGCGGCATCGCGTGCGCGTTCCCGCGAGAGACCCGCACGCTTCCCGAGCTGGCCCGGGCAGGGCTGCTCGAGAGCGACCCGGAGGTACTCGCGCGCTTCGGCTTCGAGCGCGTGCACATCGCCACGTGCGAGACGCCGTTCGAGCTGGCGCTCGCGGCCGCCCGCGACGTGCTCCAGGAAACGGACACCGATCCGGACGACGTCGATCTCCTCCTCTACGGCGGCACGCCGGGCATCCACGCGTTCACGGCGTCGCCCGACCCGGCACAGGCGAGCAAAGCGCTGCGCACGAGCGAGCGCTTCCAGTATCCCGCGGCGCGGCTCCAGTACGAGCTGGGGCTCGGCCGCGCGGCGGTGATCGGGCTGGACCAGCTCGCGTGCACCACGCTGCTCGCGGCGGTGCGCGTGGCCCGCGCGCTCTGCCTCGCGGACGGCGTGCGTCGGGCGCTGTGCGTCGCCTCGGAATTCTATCCGGCGGACGCGGGGCGTGAGGCGCTGTTCAACTGCACGTCGGACGCGGCGTGCGCGCTGCTGGTCGAGGCGGACGGCGCGCGCAACCGCATCGTCGCCGCGACGCACGTGACCAAGGGCTACTACTGGGAGTGCGACGCGCTGCGCAACGAGATCGTCGCGTCCTACTTCCCCACCGCCCGCCACGTGATCGAGCGCACCCTCGCCGAGGCCGGCTGGGCCGCGGACGAGGTGGACTGGGTCATCCCGCACAACGTCAGCCGGCGGAGCTGGGACATTCTGCTGGGGCTGGTGCGGCTGCCGCGCGCGCGCCTGTGGGACGCGAACATCGCGCGCCGCGGCCACACGCTCGCAGGCGACAACTTCATCAACCTGCGCGACGCGCTGGCGGCTGGAGACATCCAGCCTGGGCAGAAGCTGCTGCTCTTCTCCTACGGCTATGGCGCGCACTGGACCGGGCTGGCGCTGGAATCGTGATGAGGCCTGCGAGGTAGTCACGCGGAGCCGCGAAGCGGATCCTCGGCGCCTCTGTGTCACGGCGTGACCGTGTCGCTGTGTCCTCACCCGCCCGCGGCCGCCTCCCGGCGCTTTTCTCTGCGGGCGGGATCCTCGCGCAGGGTGAGCCAGTCGGTCCGGCCCCGGTCCCAGTCCTGGATCAGGACGCCGTTCACTTCCAGGAGCGCGCGGATCCGGCTCGGGTCGTATCCGACCACGTCCTCCAGCACCGGCACCAGCACGCCGAGCGCATCCTCCGTCACGATGGTGCGCTTCGCAATCTGCGCGATGGAGCGCGCCTCCGACACGGCGATGGTGAGCCCCGCGCCGCGGTTCACGTGCATCATGACGTGCAGGTCCGAGCTGCCATCGCCCACGTAGAC
>JACQPS010000240.1 GCA_016207445.1 Gemmatimonadota bacterium
GCGGGTTCTGCCAGCGTTCGGCCACGACGGAGAAGTCGATGTTGTCCACGCCCAGGACGATGTGCATCCAGAAGAGGTGGAACACGGCGAGGCCGAGCAGCACCACGCCGGAGAGACGCATGAACATCCAGGAGTAAAGCTCGAAGTTTCCGCGGGGCGGGCGCCCGATCCTGCGCGCGAAGGCGGACTCGGCCGGCGTCGTCATCTCAATCGAAGAGGGGGCGCAGGAAGAGGAAGGCGCCCCAGAGGAAGACGGGAACGAAGACGGCCGCCTCGAGCCAGACCAGCTGCCGCTCCCAGCGCCACAGCTTCGGCCAGAAATCCTGCACGATGATGCGCGCGCCGTTTAGCGCGTGGAACAGCACGCCGAACAGCAGAAATACCTCGAGCATGCGGGCCCACCAGGCGCGGTACAGGAAGAGCAGCTCCTCGAAGAGCCCGGGCCCGAAGCCGACCAGGAAGATGTCGAAGATATGCAGGAGCAGGAATCCGAGGATGCCGAGGCCGGTCGCGCGGTGCAGGATCCAGGTCCACATCCCCTCGCGGCCGCGGTAGCGGAGCCCCGCGAGGATCGGACGGCCGCGGGTGTAGACGATGCGACCAGCGGTCATGGCGCGGCCCTACTTCAGCAGCGCCATGGTCTCTTTCACGGCCTGGGCGGAGCGGTTCAGCTCGACGCGCTCCTTGCTGGTGAGCTCGACCTCGAGGACCTGCTCCAACCCGCGCCGGCCCAGCTTGCACGGCACGCCCAGGAACAACCCCTCGAGTCCGTACTCGCCCTGGAGCCACGCCGAGCACGGCAGGATCCGCTTCTTGTCGCGCACGATCGCCTCGACCATCTGCACGATCGCGGCCGCCGGCGCATAGTATGCGCTCCCCGTTTTGAGCAGCCCCACGATCTCCGCCCCGCCGTTCCGCGTCCGCTCGATCAGCGCCTCGATCTTCTGCCGCTCCAGGAGCTGCGAGAGCGGCACGCCGCTCACCGTCGTGCAGGACGCGAGCGGGACCATGGTGTCGCCGTGCCCGCCCAGCACGAGCGCCTGGATGTCCTCGACGCTCACGTCCAGCTCGAGCGCGATGAAGGAACGGTAGCGCGCGGTGTCGAGCACCCCCGCCATGCCGAGGACGCGCTCGCGCGAGAAGCCCGTGACCCGCTTGCACACGTACGCCATCACGTCCAGCGGGTTCGACACCATGATCACGATGGCGTCGGGCGAGGTGCGCTTGATGTTTTCCGAGACTTCGCGCACGATGCCCGCGTTCGTGTTCAGCAGATCCTCCCGGCTCATGCCGGGCTTGCGCGCAATGCCCGCGGTCACGACGACCAGGTCCGAGCCCGCCGTCTCGTCGTAGCTGTTCGTGCCGACGACGCGCGCGTCGAACCCCTCGATCGGCGCCGACTCCCACTGGTCGAGGCCCTTGCCCTGCGGCACGCCCTCGATGATGTCCACCATCACGACCCGACGGGCCAGCTCCTTGAGCGCCAGCCCCTGGGCCGCCGTGGCGCCCACGTTGCCGGCGCCCACGACCGTGATCTTGTCGACCATGAGAAGAATACCCTTGCGGGATGGATATTCAGCTCGTTGCGCGCGGCAAAGTATCGGGCGGGTCCAGCACTGTCAAACGCGGGCAGTGCTGCGCGAGCGCGATCCGTGGCTGATCCGGAATGCCTTCGGCCGCGACCGTCGATCAGCCGAGCAGGAGCTGCAACAGCACACCCGACCCGATGGCGAACACGAACCAGTAGGCGAGATAGAATACGGTCGCGCGCTGGCCCAGGATGTCGCGCGCCATGAGCATGGTGGGGATGCACGTGCCTACCGATCCCAGGAGGAAAGTGAGCGAGGGGCCCGGCCCGAGGCCTCGGCCGAGCAGCGCGAACGTGATCGGCACCTCCTCGCCCTCGCATACATACAGCGGAATGCCGACCAGGGCGGCCAATGCGTAGGCGGCCGCGCCCGCCGATCCACCCAGCATGTGCGGGAGCGCATTCGCCGGGAGCATGGCCGACAGCGCGGCGGCAATGAAGAGACCGAGCAGGAAATACGGCGTGATCTGGCGCAGCAGGGAGCGCAGCGCAGGCCAGAAGCGAGGCCTCGGTTCGGAGCACGCGCGGTCATGCTCCGGCCGGCACACGTCGCGACCGTTTCGCCCCGCCGCGACTGGCGCGGAGCTCACGCGCCGAGACAGCCCAGCCCGGAACCAGCGCTCGTACCGGTTGATGACGACGCCGAGCACGACGCTTCCGGTCAACGCGGCCGCCGTCCGGGCGACCGTCATCTCCCAGCCGATCATCCCCCAGGTCAGC
>JACQPS010000022.1 GCA_016207445.1 Gemmatimonadota bacterium
CACATTCGGGAAGCGGGGGCCACGGCCGGGCAGGAGCTCGCGTATACGCTGCGCAACGGCTTCGAGTACGTGGAGCGCGGCATCGCGCGTGGGCTCGATGTGGATGACTTCGCGCCCCGGCTCTCCTTCTTCTTCGACGTGCACAACGACTTCTTCGAGGAGGTCGCGAAGTTCCGCGCGGCACGGCGCATCTGGGCGAGGCGCATGCGCGAGGTCTACGGCGCGAAGAAGGAAGAGTCGTGGCGGCTGCGCACACACGCGCAGACGGCCGGCGTGACGCTGGTGGCGCAGCAGCCGGAGAACAACATCATCCGCGTTGCCTACCAGGCGCTCGCGGCCGTGCTCGGCGGCACGCAATCGCTGCACACCAACTCGATGGATGAGACGCTGGCGCTGCCCACGGAGAAGGCGGTGCGCATCGCGCTGCGCACGCAGCAGATCCTGGCGTACGAGAGCGGCATCCCCCATACCATCGATCCGCTGGCCGGCTCCTACTACGTCGAGGCGCTCACCGACCGGCTCGAGCGGGAGGCGGAGGCGATCTTCGCCGAGGTGGACGGGCTGGGCGGCGTCGTGCGCGGCATCGAGAT
Source organism: Gemmatimonadota bacterium (assembly GCA_016207445.1). Classification (GTDB taxonomy): domain Bacteria; phylum Gemmatimonadota; class Gemmatimonadetes; order Longimicrobiales; family RSA9; genus JACQPS01. The sequence continues at coordinate 591 of JACQPS010000022.1, forward strand.
GGGCTACTTCCAGCAGGAGATCGCGCGCAGCGCAGAGCGGCAGCAGCGGGAGCTCGAGTCCGGCGAGCGCATCATTGTGGGCGTCAACGCATTCGAGCAGGGAAACCAGGAGTCGACGATCGAGATCCTGAAGATCGACGAGGCGTCCGAGCCGCGGCAGCGGCAGCGTCTGGCGGAGCTGCGCGCGCGCCGCGACGCCGCACGTGTGGCGGCCTCGCTCGAGCGGCTGCGCGAGGCGGCGCGCCGGGAAGAGAACGTGCTCGAGCCGATGCTGGAGTGCGTCCGCGCCTACTGCACGCTCTACGAGATGCGCCGCGCGCTCGAGGACGTCTACGGCAGCTATCGCGAACCGGTGTTCTTCTGATGCCCAATCCGCGCAGCAATGGGCGGCGGAGCGAGCCCCTGGCCGCCCGTCCCTACCGCGCGATTTTCCTCGATGCCGGCGGGACCATCCTGCACCTGGATCGCGCCTTTCTGCTGGAGAGGCTGGCCGCGCAGGGAATTCCCTGCGACGAGCCGCGGCTGCGCACGGCGGATCGCGCGGCCAAGACGCGGCTGGCGGCTGCCATGCGCTCCGGCGAAGCCGCGGATGACGCGAGCCGCGGGCGGCTCTACTTCGCGCAGCTTCTCGCGCAGGTGGGGTGCACGGGTGAGGCGGCGCGCGCTGTCGGGGAGGGGGCGCGGACCCGGCACCGGGAGGGGCGCCTCTGGACGTACACCGAGCCGGGCACGCTCGAGGTGCTGCGCGGCCTCCAGGCGCAGGGGTACGTGCTGGGCGTGGTCTCGAACGCGGACGGCCGCGTGGAGGAGTTCCTGCGGACGGCCGGGCTCCGGGACGCGCTCGACTTCGTGGTCGACTCGGCGCGGGTGGGTGTCGAAAAGCCCGATCCGCGCATCTTCGCGCTGGCGTGCGAGCGGGCCGGCGTCGCGCCGGCCGAGGCGCTGCACGTGGGCGACGTATACGAGATCGACGTGCTGGGGGCCCGCGCGGCCGGTCTGGCCGCGCTGCTCGTGGATGCCGACCCGGCCGAGCCGCACGGTTGCGAGCGCATCGCTCGCATCCACGACCTCCCCGCCTGGCTCGAGGCGAAACGGGGGGCTGCCGCAGGAGCGTGAGCGTCGGCCGGGGCGGCCCGGCTGAGCGGGGGAATGCAAGCGGAAGCGGCGTTCACCGTCGGCGAGATCGCAGTCCGGCTCGCCGTGGTCGTCCTGCTGGTCCTGGCGAACGGGTTCTTCGTCGCGGCCGAGTTCGCGCTGGTGGGGGCGCGGCGCACCCGCATCGATGCGCTGGCGCGCGCCGGCCAGCGACGTGCGAAGCTCGCGCGCGAGGCGATCCGCCGGCTCGACCACTACCTCTCCGGCACGCAGCTCGGCATCACCCTCGCCTCGCTCGGCCTGGGCTGGGTGGGTGAGTCCACGCTCTCCGCGGTGCTGCGGCAGACGTTCAGCGGGCTGCCCGGGCCCTGGGACTGGTTCGCGACCCACGGCGTCGCCGCAACCATCGCCTTCGCGAGCATCACCTTCCTGCACATCGTGCTGGGCGAGCTGGCGCCCAAATCGCTCGCGCTGCTCTTCCCCGAAGGAACCAGCCTGTGGACGGCGGGACCACTGATCGTGTTCTCCCGCATACTCCAGCCGTTCATTGCCTTTCTCAACGGTGCGGCCAATCTGATCTTGCGTGCGCTCGGGCTGCGCCCGGCCACTGAGCTGGAGCGCGTGCACCGTCCCGAGGAGATCGAGCTGCTGGTCACGCAGAGCTACGAGCACGGGCTGCTCCGCCGCGAGCCCGTCGAG
>JACQPS010000241.1 GCA_016207445.1 Gemmatimonadota bacterium
CGGAAGAAGTCCTCGGGCGCGATCCCGGCCGGCAGCCGCTTTCTGCGCAGTCCCTCGATGCCCGCCTGTTCCACTCGCCGCAGCAGCGGCGACATGTAGGCGCAGTTCAGGTAGTGCACATTGTCCGGCAGCGAGAAGAGCTGCTTCTGGCAGGAGAGCATCGTCACGGCAGTGCGAGTTGCGCCGCCACACGCCGGAACGCGGCCGCTGCCTCCGCCTCGGCCGCGTGCCGTCCCTGCTCGATGCGACGCCGGCCGCCGACCCACACGTCCGTCACCACCGCCGCGGGGGCCGAGAGCGCGAGCATGGCCGCCAGCGTGTCCGCGCTCCAGCCGGCCAGGGACGGGTGCGCGAGATCGATGGCGACGAGGTCCGCGAGCGCGCCCGGCTCGATGCGGCCGGCATCGATCCCGAGAGCGCGCGCGCCGCCCGCCGTGCCCGCGTGCATCAGCGCGGGCGCGACCTCCAGCCGTCCATTCCGCGGCTCCGTGAGCACCACGCGGCGCAGGCGGCGCAGCCGCTCGTGATACTCGAGCAGCCGCATCTCCTCGAACGGATCGATGACAGCCTGGCTGTCGCTGCCAATGGCGAGAGCGGCGCCGGCGCCCACCAGCTCCTCCGCGGGGAGGATGCCATCGCCCAGGTCCCGCTCCGTGGTCGGGCAGGCGCACACACCGGCGCCGGCGCCGCCCAGCCGCGCCGCCTCTTCCAGGCTGATGTGCGTGGCGTGCACGGCGGTGAAGCGCGTATCCAGCACGCCCTCCTCCGCCAGCAGCTCGACCGGCGGCTTGCTGTACGCGGCCCGGCATTCCTCGACCTCCGCCGCCTGCTCGGCCACGTGCATGTGCAGCACGAGCTCTCGCCGCCCGGCCCACGCGTGCAGCTCCTTCAGCCAGTCCCTGGGTACGGCCCGCACGCTGTGCGGCGCGAGCCCGATCGTCAGCAGCGACTCCTTCGCGTACGCCTCCAGCAGCACAGCCGAATCATCCAGAAATCCATCCAGCTCGGGCGTGGCGAAGCGGCGCTGCTCGGGCAGCAGCGGCTTCCCGATCCCGCCCGCCGCATAGCACACGTTGAGCAGCGCGACGCGGATGCCCACCTCCGCCGCCGCGGCCACCACACGCTGCGCCAGCTCCAGCGGGTCGTCGTAGCGCCGGCCGTCGGGGTCGCGGTGCAGGTAGTGGAACTCGCCCACGGCGGTATAGCCTGCGCGCAGCATCTCGAGAAAGCAGAAGCGCGAAACGTGGTAGACGTCTTCGGGCGAGAGCGCGAGCGCCGCCGCGTACATCGCCTCGCGCCAGCTCCAGAAGTCCGCGTGCGGCACGCTCGCCGGCCGCCACTGCGTGCGCCCGCGCAGGAGACGCTGGAACGCGTGCGAATGCGCGTTCACGAAGCCGGGCAGCAGCGCTCGGGCTTCCAGCCGCTCGACCGCGGCGCCGGGACTCGCCAGGTCCGCGACCGGGCCGACGCGCAGGATGCGGCCGGCGCCGGCGTCGACCTCCACGGCGGTGTCGGCGTGGAACGCGCCGCCGCGGTAGACGAGGTCGGGCATCAGGAGGGGCACGCGCCGTCCCTTACCACGGGGAGCGGTTCACCGCTCGCGAGCCGACTCAAACCACCATGGCCCCGCACCGCTTCCGATCGCTCCGTGAGAGAGGCGTCTGTCTCGAGCCGCTCATGCAGCTGGTCGGAACTTGCTGGCGCCATTTCGGCGGAATACTTTCGTGGCATGCGCGAATCGGAACGAGGTGCTGCGGAACGGCCGTCCCGGCTCACGGCCGAGGAGGCCATCTCCCTGTACGCCGAGCCGGGTGTGCACGGATACGAGTACGTCAACGGCGAGCTCGAGCCGGTGAGCCCCGCCAATCCGACGCACGGGCGCGTCATTCTCGAGCTCGGGCATCATCTCCTGAACCACATTGACGCACATGGCGGCGGCCGCGTGTACGCGGATGCCGGCTTCGTGCTCGCGCTGACGAATGACCCGGAGCGCATGCGCGGACCGGACGTCGCTTTCGTGTCGGATGAGAGAATCGCCGCCGCGGGGGGCGAGCCGCCGCGGGGGTTCTTTCGCGTCATCCCCGACCTCGCGGCCGAAATCTTCTCTCCTACCAACCAGCGCGAGGCGCGCCAATTCGCGCAACGCGTTCGCGATCTGCTCGACGCGGGCGTCCGACTCCTGTGGGTGATCTATCCCGACGCCCGCTACGCCGTCGTGCACCGCCCCGACGGCTCCGCTCGCATCATCCGCGACGATGAGGCCCTCGACGGCGAGGACGTGCTACCCGGCTTCCGACTCCCGCTAAACGACCTCTTGCGCTGACCATCCGTCAGGAACAGCAACGGGAGCGCGCAGCGAGGGCGCACCCGATCCCGTCCCGATCCCCATCTCGATCCCGTTCACAGCATCGGCAGCCGGATCCCGTGCCGCTGCGCGGTCTCGCGCGCGCGCTCGTACCCCGCGTCCGCGTGCCGGGCGACGCCGATGCCCGGGTCGTTCGTCAGCACGCGCTCGAGCCGCTCGCGCATCTCCCGCGAGCCGTCCGCCACGATCACCTGCCCCGCGTGCAGCGAGTTGCCGATGCCCACACCGCCGCCGTGGTGGAAGGAGACCCAGCTCGCGCCGGAGGCGGTGTTGAGCAACGCGTTGAGCACGGGCCAATCGGCCACGGCGTCGCTGCCATCCTTCATTCCCTCGGTCTCGCGGAACGGCGAGGCGACCGAGCCGGTGTCCAGGTGGTCGCGCCCGATCACGATCGGCGCCTGGAGCTCGCCGCGCGCGACCAGGTCGTTGAGCGCGACGCCGAACCGCGCCCGCTCGCCCTGGCCCAGCCAGCAGATGCGCGCCGGCAGACCCTGAAACGCCACCCGCTCGCGCGCCATGGTGATCCAGCGGCGCAGGTGCTCGTCGTCCGGAAACAGCTCCAGCAC
>JACQPS010000262.1 GCA_016207445.1 Gemmatimonadota bacterium
GAAGACGGCGGCCGCGCCCAGGCCGTAGAAGATCCAGCCGGCGAACACGACGTACGTGAGCAGCTGCTCGAACGTGCCGGTCGCGGCCAGGACCATGGCCCAGGCGGAGCTGGTGACCACGGCCGCGGCCGGCGTGCCGAAGCGCGGGTGCACGTCGGCCAGGCGGCGGAAGAAGAGGCCGTCGCGCGCCATCGCGTAGTAGACGCGCGGCGCCGTGAGCGTGATGCCGTTGGCCGCGCTGAAGATCGAGACCAGGATGGGCGCGGCCACGACCTGCGCGGCGGCGGGCCCGAGCAGCTGGCCCATCGCGTCGGCGGCCACGCGCTGCGACCCGGCCGTCGCGGCGGGCCCGAGCGCGGCCAGGTAGCCGACGTTGGCGAAGAGGTAGATGCCGATGAGCGCGGCGGTGCCGATGGCGATGCCGCGCGGGAACGTGCGCTGCGCGTCGAGCGTCTCCCCCGCCGAGTAGGTCACGAACTGCCATCCCTCGTACGCCCAGAGCACGCCGATCATAGCCAGGCCCATGCCCGACACCAGCTCGGCGCTGACAGGCGTGGCGAAGAAGCGCTCGCGCGTTGCCGGGAGCCCCGCGCCCGCGACCAGCAGCACGATGCTCATGGCCAGCAGCGCCGCCACCTTGATCGCCGTGCTCCAGTTCTGCACGCCCGCGCTCTGGCGCGTGCCGCGCACGTTCAGCGCGGCGACCACCGCGATCATGAGCACGGAGGCGAGCTTCGCGGCGGCGGGGCCGAGCTCGACGTACTGCTGCAGGTAGAACGAGAACGCGACCGCGAGCGTGGCCGCCGCGCCGCTCGCGATCACGAAGAAGAGGCTCCAGCCGAAGACGAAGGCGACGAAGGCGCCGAACGCGTCCCGGAGATAGATGTAGAGCCCGCCCGCCTCGGGATTCATGGCGCCCAGCTCGCCGTAGGTCAGCGCGCCCATGAGCGAGAGCACGCCGCCGAGCAGCCAGACCAGCAGTGCGACGCCGGCGTCGCCTTCCGCCTGGCGCAGCACCGTCCCGGGCACGAGAAAGATGCCGGAGCCGATGACCGACCCGACGACGATGGGGATGAGGTCACGCAGGCGCAGCGTGCGCGGGAGGGTGCGGGTTTCGGGCTTGGTGGCGTTCACGGCTCCTCGAGCGTAATTCAAGCTTTGTAGCCGGCTTTTCCGCCGCAAGGACTTCTTCTATCTTTTCACGCTCGCACCGACAACGCCGATGCATCGGGAGGAGCCCATGTCCCGCGTCCTGCTCACGCTCGCGCTCGCGCTCGCCCTGCTGCCGCTCAGCCGCGGGGGCGCGCCACTGATCGCCCAGAACCCGCCGGATCAGAGCGCCGAGAAGGCGCGCCCGAGTCCGCGCCAGGAGGGGCTGCCGCTCACGCCCGCGCGCGCGCTGCGCTACACGGCGCGGGAGGGGTCGTGGATGTCGGTGGACGTGAGCCCGGACGGCAGCACGATCGTCTTCGACCTGCTCGGCGACCTCTACACCGTGCCGATCACCGGCGGCAAGGCCACGCCGCTCACCCGCGGCATGGGCTTCGACGCCCAGCCCCGCTTCAGCCCGGACGGCAAGCGTGTGGTCTTCGTCTCCGACCGGCGGGGCGGCGAGAGCGTCTGGATCCTCTCGCTCGACCTGAAGGACACGGTCCGGATCACGCGCGGCAAGGACGACCGCTTCATGTCCCCGGAATGGACACCGGACGGCAAGTACATTGTGCTGACGCGCGAGGCGGGCCGGCTCGGCAAGCTGTGGCTGTATCACCCGGAAGGCGGCTCGGGCGTCCAGCTCACGCGCGACAGCGAGGAGGACAGGGCGCCGAGCGAGCAGGTGCGCACCATGGGCGCCGTCTTCGGCAAGGATCCGCGCTACATCTGGTACGCGCAGCGGCGCGGCAACTGGCAGTACAACTCGCCCATGCGCGACTACCAGCTCATGACCTTCGACCGTGAGACCGGCCGGTCGGCCGCGCAGAGCTTCCGCTACGGGGGTGGGTTCCGGCCCACGCTCTCCGCCGATGGCAAGTGGCTGGTCTTTGGCACGCGCCACGTGGCGGAAACCGCGCTGCGGATCCGCAACCTGGAGACGGGCGAGGAGCGCTGGCTCGCGCACCCGGTGCAGCGGGATGAGCAGGAGTCGCGTGCGACGCGCGACGTGCTCCCGGGCATGGCGTTCACGCCCGACTCGAAGGAGCTGGTCGTCTCCTACGGCGGCAGGATCTGGCGGGTGCCGGTGGACGGCGGACCGGCGCGCGAGGTGCCGTTCGAGGCGGAGGTCGAGCTCGACATCGGCCCGCTCGTCGAGTTCGACTACCCGGTCGTCGATTCGCCCGCCTTCACGGTGCGGCAGATCCGCGATGCGGTGCCCTCGCCCGACGGCCGGCAGCTCGCCTTCACCGCGCTCGACCGGCTGTACGTGCAGGACTACCCGAACGGGACGCCGCGGCGGGCGCTCGAGCTTGAGCTCGCGCAGCACCAGCCCGCATGGTCGCCGGACGGGCGCTGGCTCGCGTTCGTGACCTGGTCGTCCACGGAAGGCGGACACATCTACCGCGTGCGCGCCGAGGGCGGCCGCCCCCAGCGCCTCACGAGCGTGCCGGCGCTGTATCAGCAGCCCGCCTGGTCGCCGGACGGCAAGCGCATCGTCGCCGTGCGCGGCCCGGCGCAGGCGTTCCTGGACGCGACCGGCCCCTTCGCGCCGGGCAGCGCGACGGATCTGGTGTGGCTGCCGGCCGAGGCCGGCGCGGCCACGCTGATCACCCCGATCCAGGGCGCGCGCAGCCCGCATTTCACCCGAGACCCCGATCGCATCTTCCTCTTCGATGGCGACGACGGCCTGATCTCGCTCCGCTGGGATGGCACCGACCGGAAGCAGCACCTGCGCGTGTCGGGGCCGCGGCTCCCCAACGCGCGCGAGCCGATCGACGCCTCGCTCGTGCTCGTCTCACCCGATGGCGTGCGCGCGCTCGCGCAGATCGTCAACGACCTGTACGTCCTGGATGTCCCACCCGCGAGCGGCGTGGTGCCGCACGTCTCCCTCGGCGATCCGAGGGGGCCGGCCGTGCCCGTGCGCAAGCTGACGGTCGTCGGCGGCCAGTTCCCCGCCTGGAGCGGCGACTCGCGCCGCGTGCACTGGTCCATCGGCAACGCCCACTTCGTCTACGACCTCGAGGTCGCAAAGCAGAAGGAAGACAGTGTGCGCGCCGCGCGCCGTGCCCGCGCCGCCGAAGAAGGCGAGCGCGAGGTCGAGGGGGACACGCTGCCCGCGCAGGCGCGCGAGCTGCGCGCCTCGCGCGTCTACTCGCCGGTGGAGACGCGGGTCGTGATCCGCGCACCGCGCGACGTCCCGCAAGGCGTGGCGGTTCTGCGGGGCGCCCGGGTGATCACCATGCGGGGGCAGGAGGTGATCGAGGATGCCGACGTCGTCATCCGCAACAACCGCATCGAGGCGGTGGGCGCGCGCGGGAGCGTGGCGGTGCCCGAGGGGGTGCGGGTCGTGGACGTGAGCGGCAAGACGATCGTGCCGGGTTTCGTGGATACGCACGCGCACATCCGGCCGTCGTTCAACATCCACCGCGACCAGGTCTGGTTGTACGTGGCCAACCTGGCGTACGGCGTGACCACGACGCGCGACCCGCAGACGGGCACGACCGACGTGCTGACGTACGGCGACCTGGTCGAGGCGGGCGCGATCCTGGGGCCGCGCGTCTACTCGACGGGGCCGGGCGTGTTCAGCAGCGAGCGGGTGCGTAGCAAGGAGCACGCGCGCGAAGTCCTGCGCCGCTACAGCGATTACTACGATACGAAGACGATCAAGATGTACGTGGCGGGGAACCGCGAGCAGCGGCAGTGGATCGTGGACGCGGCGCGGGAGCTGGGCCTCATGCCGACGACGGAGGGATCGCTCGACCTGAAGCTCGATCTCACCATGGCGCTGGACGGCTACGCCGGCCAGGAGCACAACCTGCCCGGCTTCCCGTTGTACCAGGACGTGGTCCGCCTGTTCACGACCACGGGCATCACCTATACGCCGACCACGCTGGTGGCGTACGGCGGCCCCTGGGCCGAGAACTACTTCTACACCACCGAGAACCCGTTCCACGATGCCAAGCTGCGGCGCTTCACGCCCTTCGCCGAGCTCGAGGCCAAGACGCTGCGCCGGGGGCTCTCGCCCAACACCGGCGCGGCCGGCTGGTTCCACCCCGAGGTGCACGTGTTCGCCAGGCTGGGCAAGTTCGTCAAGGATCTGGTCGAGGCGGGCGGGCGCGCGGGCGTGGGCAGCCACGGCCAGCTGCAGGGGCTGGGCTACCACTGGGAGCTGTGGGCCATGCACTCCGGCGGGCTGTCGAACCATGACGCCCTGCGCGTGGCCACTATCCTGGGCGCCGAAGGCATCGGGCTCGACAAGGACATTGGTTCCATCGAGCCGGGCAAGCTCGCGGACCTCGTGGTCCTCGACGCAAACCCGATCCAGAACATCCGCAATACGAACACGATCCGCTACGTGATGAAGAACGGGCGGCTGTACGACGGCGATACGCTGGACGAGGTGTGGCCGCGGCAGAAGAAGGCGGGGCCATTCTACTGGCAGAGGGAGGGCGCGCC
>JACQPS010000267.1 GCA_016207445.1 Gemmatimonadota bacterium
GAGCGGCCCCGTCTTGTTCGTGATCTCGGGGCTGATCCGCATCTTGCCGATGTCGTGGAAGAGCGCGCCCAGGCCGAGCTCGTAGAGCTGGACCTTCGAGAGTCCGAGCTTCTGTCCCAGCACCACGCTGAAGATACAGACATTCACGCAGTGCGTGAACGTGTACTCGTCGTAATCGCGCAGCGTGGTCATGCCCACCATCGAGGTCTCGTTCGTCAATACCTGGTCGACGATCGACTGCACGGCGCGCTTCACGCGACGCACGTTGACCGCTTTCCCCAGGCGCGTGTCCGTCAGGACCTCGCGCGCCACCTGCACCGACTGCGCGTAGGTGCGCTTCGCCGCTTCCTTCCCCTGGTCGTCGTCGCGGGGCTGACCCGTTTCTCGCTCCGGCTCGACCCGGATGTTGCGGACGGGGGTCGCTTGCAGCCGCTCGCCGAAGCGCCCGAAGGGATCCTCGCCGGCCTCCTCGCGCATGAGCAGCGACAGAAACGGCGCCCACTCCTCGCGCCCGACGCCGGGCGCAATCTCGACGGCGCCGATGCCGTGGCGCGAGAGCGTGTTGGAAAGGAAGGAGAAGTTGATGTAGTTGGACAGGTCGAAGCGCAGGCGCGCGTCGTTCAGGAACAGGAAGTCACCCGCCATACGCAGCTCGATGGATCCCTCGCGCGCCAGGATGCGCTCGGCGATCCGGTGCAGCTCGTCGAGCACGTTCTGCACGGCCGTGTTTTCGAGCGGATACAGCTTCAGCGCCTGGCCCACCGCGTAAAAGGCCGACAGCAGCGCGCGGCCCTCCGTCTGGAGCGCGGTGCCGCTCTCGACCAGGGGCGGCGCGGCGGGACGGTTCATGTGGCAGGCGTCTCCTGGCGCAGCGCGCGCTGCACCGCGCTCCGCACCACCGGGTCCGTCTCGCTCGACGCCTGTTGCAGCGCCTTGCGCGCCGCGGGCGTCGCGACCTTGCCGAGTGCCAGCGCCGCGCAGGCGCGGATCTCGGGCGGCTGCCGGCGACCGAGCATGCCTTTGCCGTTGAGGAAGCGGTCGAGGAGCGCCACGCTCTCGGGTCCGAGCGCGCCGTACGCCTCGAAGAACGCGATCTTCTCGGTCAGGTCCGCCTCGCGCAGCGTCCGTGCCTGCAGCACTTCCTCGAAGCGGCCGCGCGAGGACTGCCACTTGAGCGCGCCCAGGCCGCGGGCCGCCGCGATGCGGACATCCCGGCTCTCGTCCTCCAGCGCCTGCTCCAGCGCTTTCATCCCGACGGCGGAGGGAAGGCCCACGAGCGCGTCCACGGCGGAAAGGCGCAGCGCGGGCTCCGGCCGCTGCAGCAGCGCGGCGAGCAGCGGCGCGGCCTCCGAGACCTTGAGCCGCGCCACCAGCCGGGCCGCGCCGCCGGCCACCGTCGCCTCGGCATCCTGGAGCAGGGCGACGATCGCGTCGCGATGCTGTCCCGCCAGGCGATCGATCGCCGCCTGCAGCCGCGCCCGGAAACCGGCCTGCTGCGTCACCTCGGCCGTGCGGATGAGCAGCGGGAGCGCCGCCGGCCGCAGATTCATGAAGAACAGCGACAGCTCTTCCGCCGCCGGGTTGATGCCGCCCTCCTCGATGGTCTGGATCAGCTGCCCCAGGATCGAGGGCTCGCTGAGCTCCTCGAAGAGATGGTCGACCTCGGCGCGCGCCTCTCCCGTGAGCAGGTCGCGACCGAGCAGGCCATCGAGCTCGCGCAGCATGAGGGCAGCCGAGGCCAGGTCGCCGCGGCTCATGAAGATGGGCAGCAGCTGACGCAGCACGCCCAGGATCTCCAGCTGCCGGGCCGTGTTCCCGTCCTCGAGCCGGTCGAAGAGCGCGTTGAGCACGTCCGTCTTAAGGTCGCGCTCGATCTCCGTCTTGACCTCTTGCTGCAGCTTCTCGAGCTCGCTCGCATCCAGGAAGTACAGCGTCTCCTCGAAATCCTCGCGCGATATCGCCGCCGCCTCGGTCACGGGCTGCGCGGACTGCTCTTCCCCGGCCGCCGCCGTCTCCTGCACCTCCGCGTTGACCTGCGCCGCGATCTGCTGGGGCTGCACTGTCTCGAGGCCCGTGCCCTTGGCCTCGTACATCTCGACACCC
>JACQPS010000235.1 GCA_016207445.1 Gemmatimonadota bacterium
CGCCAAGCCTCCGTCATCCTGGCGAGCCCCTGCTCCGGGCACGGCTTCAAGTTCGCGAGTGTGATCGGCGAGGTGCTGGCGGATCTGGCCACGTTCGGCAGGAGCAGCTTCGATCTCACGCCGTTCCGATTGGCGCGGTTCGTGGGCTAAGTAGATTCACCGCAAAGAGCGCAAAGAGCGCGAAGCCGACCAACGCGAGAGCCGAGCGGAGCCGGGCGGCCAAAACTCAAAATAGGAGTTTCCGTTCTCGCAGGCCCGCGGAATTGCGCGATGAATCCTTCGCGATCTCTGCGCTCTTTGCGGTGAAACTCGTCAGTCGGAAGCCAGCTCCACCTTCATCCCCAGATTCTTGATCCGGAACGCCAGCACGTCCGCCGCCTCCTCGATCTGGAAGCGCGTGGGCTTGCCGGCGCCGTGCCCCGCCTTCACCTGAATGCGGATCAGCGTCGGCCGCTCGCATGACTGCGCAGCCTGGAGCGCTGCCGCGAACTTGAAGGAGTGGCCGGGCACGACCCGGTCGTCGTGGTCGGCGGTGGTGACGAGCGTGGCCGGGTAGCACGTCCGCGGCTTCAGGCTGTGCAGCGGAGAGTAGGCCTGGAGGTAGCGGAACCCCTCGGGATCGTCGGACGAGCCGTAATCGGAGACCCACGCCCAGCCGATGGTGAACTTGTGGTAGCGCAGCATGTCCATCACGCCCACGGCCGGGTGCGCCACCGCGAACAGCTCCGGCCGCTGCGTCATGGCCGCGCCCACGAGCAGCCCGCCGTTCGAGCCGCCGCCGATGGCGAGCTTCGCGGGTGACGTGTACCCCTCCCGGATCAGGTATTCGGCCGCAGCGATGAAGTCGTCGAAGACGTTCTGCTTGCGCTCCTTCGTCCCCGCCTTGTGCCACTCCTCGCCGTACTCGCCGCCGCCGCGCAGGTTCGGCAACGCGTAGATCCCGCCCAACTCCAGCCAGAGCAGGTTCGTCACCGAGAACGACGGCGTCTGGGAGATGTTGAACCCGCCGTAGCCGTACAGGTAGGTGGGGTTCGACCCGTCGAGCGCGATCCCCTTCCGGTGCACGATGAACATGGGGACGCGCGTGCCGTCCCTCGACGTGAAGAACACCTGCTTCGCGTCGTAGCGGGCGGGATCGATGTCCAGCTCGGGCGCGTGAAAGACGGTCTGCTCGCCCGTACGCACATCGGTGCGAAAGATCGTGGTGGGGTACAGGAACGACGTGAATCCGTAAAACATCTCCGGGCTGTCCGGCCGCCCCGAGATTCCGCGGATGCTGCCGAGCGTCGGCAGCTGGACCTCGCCCGCCGGCGCGCCGCTCAGCGCGAACAGACGGACGCGGCTCTTCGCGTCCTGCAGATATTCGGCGACGATGCGCCCGCCGATCACCCGCGCGGATTCGAGCACGTCGTCGCCCTCGGGAACGATGGTGCGCCAGTGCGTGCGCGCGGGCTCGCGCAGGTCGATGGCGATGACCCGCCGCCGGGGCGCGTCCAGGTCGGTCAGCACGTACAGCAGCGGCCCCTCGTTGCCGATGACGCTGTAGGACGCGTCGTACTCGTCGAGGAGACGCACGACCGGCGACGCGAGGTCCGGCTTGTTCGCATTCTTCAGGTCGATGGTGTAGAGGCGGTTGCGCGGATCGGTGCCGTGCCAGACGTAGACCAGTGCGTAGCGGCCGTCGTAGGTGACGTCCGCCCCGAACCCCCACTCCGGCTGGTCCGGCCGCTCGTAGAGGAGCCGGTCCAGCTCCTGCGGCTGGCCAAGCACGTGGTAGTACAGTTTCTGATCCCGGTTGGCGGCGAGGAGCGAGTCTTTCGACGTCGTCTCCGGGTAGCGCGAGTAGAAGAAGCCCCTCGCGTCCCTCGTCCAGCTCAGCCCGGAGAACTTGACCCAGCGGATGCGGTCGGCCAGGTCCTTGCCGGTCGCGATGTCGCGCACGCGGAACTCCTGCCAGTCGGAGCCGGCGGCGGCCAGGCCGTAGCCGAGCAGGCGGCCGTCCCGCGACACGCTCACCTCGCTCACGGCGATGGTCCCGTCCGGAGACAGCGTGTTGGGATCGAGCAGCACGCGCGGCTCCGCCGCGAGCGTCGGCTGCACGTACAGCACAGACTGGTTCTGGAGGCCGTCGTTCTTGTAGAAGAAGTACCGGCCGCCGGAGCGGAACGGCACACCGTAGCGCGGATAGTCCCAGAGCTGCGTGAGGCGCCGCCGCAGCATCTCCCGCTCGGGGATGTTCGACAGGTAGCCGAACGTCACCTCGTTCTGCGCCGCGATCCAGGCACGCGTCTCCTCGGAGTTCGTATCCTCGAGCCAGCGGTAGGCGTCGGGGACCATGGTTCCGTGGTAATCCTCTGCCACATCCACCTTCTTCGTGACGGGATATCGCTGCGTCTGCCCGACGAGCGGGGCCGGCACGAGCAGGAGCAGAGCGAGCAGGGCCGCGCTCATGCGGCGCGACAGTCCGCCTCGGGTGCGCTGGGTAGCCATGGCGCTCCTCTTCGTGGTGTATCGATGGCCGCGTAGGGGCGGATTATACGGCGCCGGCGCCCCCGCGTTCAAGCGGCCGCGGGCGCTGCGCG
>JACQPS010000236.1 GCA_016207445.1 Gemmatimonadota bacterium
CCTGTCCGCCACGTACAGGATGGCATCGGTCGCAGCCAGACCCGCCGGTGAATTCAGGGGCGTGCGTGTGGCCAGGGAATCCACGCGGACGCCGGTCGAGTCGGGCACGCCGGCCACCAGGCGCATGATGCCCGGCCAGTCGCCGAGGACGACGACGGGGTCGTCGCAGCCGGACAGGGCGGCCGCCAGCGTCGCCGCCAGCAGGGTCAGTCGAGCGCGACCACCCATACGTCGAACCTGCCGTTCTCGGCGGCGCGCGTGAAGGCGAGCCGCCCGCCGTCGGGGGAGACGGCGGGTTCGTGCCCGCGGTCCGTGTTCGGCACCCGCTCGGCGGTGCTGCCGTCCGCCGCGAGCCGCCAGATCTGGCCCCCGCGCCGCACGTAGAGCCACGCCCCGTCCGGCGCCCACGCGGGCGCCTCGCCTTCGCCCAGCTCCAGCAGCTCGCCGGTCGTCGGTCGCACGAGCGTGAGCACGGCGCCGGTGATCGACCAGAGGGTTCGCTCCTGCGCTCCGGTGATGCCGAACGGCCCGGAGCAAGTGCAGAAGATGCGGCTCGAGCCGCTGCGCGTGTAGCGCGTGAACGCGATCCACTCGCCGTCCGGGCTCCAGGCCGGCCAGGCGCCATCATCGGTGCCCGGCACGGGCGCGGCCGCCGCGTCTCCGACGTTCCAGATCAGGAGGCGCAGTCCGTCGCTCAGCACGAGACGCGTGCCATCCGGCGCCCAGCTCACGCGCGGCGCGAACAGTGTATCGACGGTGAACACCTGCTGGAACGGGTGCGCGCGGAAAAGCTCCACGCCCGGCAGGCCGAAGGGATTCCGGCTCGAGTCGAAATCGCGGCCATCGTAGTCGATGTCGAGCGACAGATCGCCGGCGAGCGGCCCGGTGGCATCGAAGCGACGGACCGTCACACGTCCCTTCACGAGCACGGGCTCGCTCTCCGGCGGTTCGGCCGGTGCGCAGGAGAGCGTATTCGATGGCGGCGGGCACGTGACGCCCAACGCCAATACCTGGGTCAGGAACACGAACGCGATGCGGTCGCCCGCGGGCGAGACCACCGGCGCGGCGATCCAGGGCACGAACAGGCCGGCCTGAAGCCTGTCGAAGAGCCGCTGGGCCATGCCGCCGCCGCGCGGCACGCTCAGCAGCACCCCGGGCCGGGTGCCGAACACGTCGAAGCCGTGGGCCGAGTAGTAGACCGAATCGCCGTTCCGGGACCAGGCCGGTGCGTGGTCGTGCTTGGGGCTGAAGGTGAGCTGCACGATGGCCGCCGCCTCCGGGATCCCGCGGTCGTCGATGCGGAATGGTGCGGTGGCGTCGCGGCAGGCGGTGAGGCCGAGGAGCAGCACCAGGGCAAGGTCGCGGAAGTTCACGCAAGATCCCTCGGCTCCGGGGCGCCGGAGTTTACCCTGAGCGCAGTCGAGGGGGCGCGCCGGAGCCTGCCCCGAGCGAAGCCGAGGGGCTCGGGATTCCATCAGAACGTCATCTCCACGCCGAAGCGCACCTGTCTCGCCTCGCCGAAGAAGAGGGACGGGTCGAAGCGGTCCAGCGCGGCCGCGCGCCGCACGGTCTGATACTCGACGTCGGTGATCAGGCCATCGCCATCGAGGTCGGCGGCGCGGCTGTAGCGCGGCGACTCGAAGGGGATCGGCTCGGGCAGTGGCTGCGTGCGGGCGAGCGCCAGCACCTGCTCGAGCGGCGGGCCGACCCGGCCGTTCTCGCGGCGCAGTGCCAGCACGTTCTCGCGGCCGAGCAGGTTGCGCGCATCGGCCACGATGCCCCAGGCGCAGCGCGCGCACCCGGGCACGGAGCCCAGCTCGAAGCTGGCGCGCGCATCCAGCACGGCCGTCCAGGGGAGATACGTCGGCCGATCGAGCAGCAGGGTATCGCCGGCGGCGGCGCGACGGTCCAGTGGATAGCCGGCCTGCACGGTGGCGGTCAGGGCCGCGCCCCAGCGGGCGGTCGCGCCGCTGGCGCGGCCCGTGAAGATGGCGAGATCCGCGGAATGGCGGCGGTCGAAGGCGAGCGGCAGCGTCTCGCGGGCCGCGTCCGGATCGCCGATCGAGTCGTCCAGCGCCGTCGAGACGGTTCCCTGCGCCCTCTGCAGTGCGTAACCGGCTCTCACGGTGAGGAGCCGCCAGCTCCCGCGCAGCGACAGCTCCAGCCCCTGCACCTCGCCGAAATCGGCCGTGGAGAACTGGCCTTCGCGCACTCCCGCGAGCGGCACGTTGCCGGCCACCAGGTTCGTGAGCTCTTTGCGGAAATACGCCGCCGAGAGTGCCACGCTCTCACCCAGGAGCTGGCTCAGGCCGACCTCGTACGCGGCGCCACGCTCGAAGCTGAGCGCCGGGTTCCCCTGCCGCTGGATATCGGTGCGCAGCGAATCGCCGATCGTCGTGTCGAGGAAGTAGCGGAAGTCGGGCGGCTGGGCCACGCGCCCGTAGTTGAAGCGTGCCACCGTGCGCCCACGCGTGCCCGGGATCGGCATGGCCGCACCCAGACGCGGCATCACGAACAGGTTCCACTCGGTGTCGATCGTGGGAGCGAGGAAATCACCACGGTCGGCTCGGAAGCTGAGCCCGGAGCGGAATCCCTCGAGCCGCACGCCCAGCTCGACCGTGATGTCGTCTTCCTCGGTCAACAGGCGGGTCTCCAGGAAGCTGCTCACGGTAGCCGGATAGAAGCGCGCGTAGTTCGGCGCCGAGCCGGGAAGATGGCTGTCCGTCCGCTCGTAGCTCTCGATGCGATAAAACTTGCTCGAGCCGCCGGTGCGGAGCGAAGCGCCACGCGCGGAGAAGTACTCTCCGACCAGGTCCGCGGCGAGGAAATCGGACCGGCTCCAGTTGGCAATGTCCGGCGTGCCGCTGGTGGAGAAGATGCCTTCCGCCGCCGGACCGAACGGTGAGCCGGTGGCGCCGCCCGGCCGCAGGTATCCCGGGACGGCTCGTGCTTCCGCGAGCTGATCGTTGATGGGCCGGCGCACGAAGTCTTCGCCCAGGAAGCGGAAGTCGGCCGCGCCGAAGCCGGCCACGCGGAAACGGTCTCGGAAGGTCCACGGGTCCAGCGCGCCCAGGTGGCGGTCGATGCGCATGGCGGCCGCGCGCGCCGTGACATGGTAGGCGGAGCCGCGTCGATGCCGGCTCCAGTCGAGCGCGAGCGTGGCCAGCGTGCCGATGTTGCGCTGCCCGAGCTGGTAATCGCGGTTGTACTTGAACTCGGGCGTGAAGAGCTCGCGCTCGAAGCGGTTGCGCAGCAGCGTGGCCGTGAGACCCAGCTCGCTCGACAGCGGGCGATCGAAGCGCAGGAATCCGATCAGCTTGTCGCCGCGCTGGAAGGGGAGCGCGGGGGCGGTGTAGGGGCAGTGCAGGCCGCGGGTTGCAAAGCCCTCGCGCATCCGCTCGATCTCGGCCGCGAAGGTCGAGTCCACGTCGGCCGGCTCGAGGCAGGTCAGGCCGCGCGCGCGCGGCTCCGCGTCGAGCATGCCCTGCGCGAGCAGGTCGACGAACAGCGTCGTCCCCGATCCGAGAAAGCGGAGCGGCCCGCCGGCCGAGGCGGACAGTCCCGTGAAGCCGCGCAAGAGCGAGGCCGGGGCCCAGTGGTCGGTCAGGAGCGACGCGCGTCCCCGCCACCGCTCGGGATCCCCGCGGCGCGTGACCAGGTTGACCACGCCGGAGAGGGCGGATCCGTACTCCGCGCCGAAGCCGCCGGTGAGGACCTCGACCTCGTCGAGAGAGCTGGGGGCGAGCTCCAGCCCGAATCCCTGGGTCGACGCCTCGAGCGGGTTTTTCACGACCAGACCGTCCAGGACATAGACTTCCTGGCCGACGCGGCCGCCGCGGAAATGCCCGTCCGATACGCCGGGCGCGAGCTCGATCGCCTCCGCCATGCGGTCCACGGGCAACTCGCGCAGCTCGTGGCCGAGTACGACGTCGTGCGTCACGTGCACGTCCGGCTCGATCAGCCGGATCCCGCCACCCTCGACCACCACACCTTCGATCGCGACCGCCGACGCCTTGAGCTCGACCCGCAGCTCGGTGGTTCGGCTCGCCCGCACCAGCACTGCTTCGAGCGTCGTGGTCCGATAGCCGATCCGCTCGACGCGCACGGACCGCTGTCCCGTGGGCACGGCGACCAGGATGAACCGGCCGTCCTCCGCCGCGATGGTGCGGAGCGGCGGCTGCAGCACGCGCACTTCCGCGCCCGCGAGCGGCTCGCCCGTGTCGCCGTCCAGCACGCGACCCAGGATGCTCCCCGTGGTCTGGGCCGAGGCAGTGCCGGCGAGCAAAGCGAGCAGCGCCCACGCGGCGAAGCCGCGTGGGGTAAGGAGCAGGCCGGCGGCAGCCCAGAGGGTTCGGTGGCAGGGTGAGTTTTTGCGCAAAATCTCGAGAAACGACGGGAGATCGCGGCGGATCGCAGGCGGTGCCCGCCCGCAACATTAGCATCGGCCGGCACTCGCGGCCAGTCACGCGGAGACGCGGAGTCACGGAGGGACTCCTCCGCGCCTCCGCGCGACGGATGCGAGCGGGAACGGCGGCGTGCAAGCTCACGGCGGGTTGACCCGCACCGTTTTTTCCGCTAGGTTTTCATCGAGAGTGGGGCAGGGTAGCTCAACTGGCAGAGCAGCGGAGTCATAATCCGTCGGTTGGGGGTTCGAGTCCCTCCCCTGC
>JACQPS010000245.1 GCA_016207445.1 Gemmatimonadota bacterium
CATCTTAGGCCGGTGCGCGGAAGGGTGTCAATGCCGTTTCGAGGCCGGTTCGCTGGAACGTGTTTTGCGCCGCGAGCCACCGGTTCCGCCGCGGGGGCGGGCCTCCCTTCGATCCGATCGCCATGAAGATCGCGCTGGTCTCCACCCCTTTTGTGGCGGTGCCGCCGCGCGACTACGGCGGCACCGAACTGGTCGTGTACGAACTGGCCGAGGGACTGGTGAGACGCGGCCACAAGGTCACGGTCTTCGCGACCGGCGACTCCCGCAGCTCGGCGCGCCTCGAGCACCTGTACCCCCGCGCGGTCTGGCCGCCGACCGGGCTGGCGGATACGAATCACGTGACGTGGGCACTCTCGGCCATCGCGCGCGAGGGGGATTACGACGTCGTGCACGTGCACAGCGCCATGGCGCTCGCGACCGCGCGGCTGCTGCCACCCGTACCGGTCGTGTACACGTTACACCATCCGCGGGAGGAGTCGCTGTCCCGCTTCTACGAGTGGTTCCCGGACAGCTGGTATGTCGCCATCAGCGAGCGGCAGCGCGAGCTGGAAATGCCGCTGCCTCGCATCACGACCATCTACCACGGGCTGAATCCCCGCAACTACCTCGGTCCGACGCGTGCGGGCGACTACGTCTGCTTCGTCGGCCGGCTGTCGGAGATCAAGGGACCGCACATCGCTATCGATGTGGCGGAGCGCGCGGGCGTGGAGATCCGCGTGGGCGGCTCGATCCACGGGGATGACCGCGATCCCGACTGGCCGCGGCGGGAGCTGGAGCCGCGCCTGCGCCTGCCACACGTGCGCTATCTCGGCAGCGTGGGCCTGGCCGAGAAGGTGCCACTGTTGCTCAACGCGCGCGCACTGCTCATGCCGCTGTACTGGGAGGAGCCGTTCGGCCTCATCATGCTGGAGGCCATGCTGGCCGGCTGCCCGCCGGTGGCCTTTCCGCGAGGCAGTGCGCCGGAGCTGATCGAGCCCGGCCGCACCGGCTTCCTCGTTTCCGGTGTGGAAGAGATGATCGACGTGGTCCGCAACCGCCTCGACGGCTTCGACCGCGAGCAGTGCCGCGCGCGGGCCGCGCAGCGGTTCCACCGCGAGCGCATGGTGGCGGCGTACGAGGCGTACTACCAGCAAGCGATGCAGGAGACCCGAACCCCGTCGCGGCTGCGCACCGTGGCGTCCGCGTGAGCCGCCCGCACCGATCTGCGAGTATGTCTGATTCCGTCGCCGCGCCGGCCGAGCTGGAACTGGTTCCGATCGCCGCCCCTGACCTGCTCGGATACGGCGACATCGCGTGTGAGACGCAAACCCTCGTCCGCACGGAGCTCGTGCTCAAGGAGGGGAGCCTCTTCCTCCTGACGGACGCCTCGGGCAACGTGACGCCCGCGGGTGCATGTGAGCTCGGGCTGTTCCACGAGGATACGCGCGTGCTGAGCTATTACGATCTGGTCACGGCGGGCGGGCGGCCGGACGTGCTCAGCTCGCAGGCCGCGCGCGTGTTCGTCTCGCAGATCGACCTGACCGTGACGGATCGCGAGTTCGGCGGCGTCTTCACCGAGCCGAAGAATTTCCTGCATATCCGGCGCGAGCAGCTCCTGAGCGAGGTCATGCACGACCGGCTGGTGCTCACGAACTATCTCGGCCGACCCGTGGACTTCTGGATCGAGCTGCGCTTCGCCGCCGACTACGCGGATATCTTCGAGGTGCGCGGTGCGAAGCGGGCACGGCGGGGCCAGTACTATCGGCCGCGGGTCGGGACCCGCGAAGTCGTCTGGGCGTACCGCGGGCTGGACGACCGACTGCGCCAGACCATGCTGCACTTCTCGATCCGACCGACCGAGCTCGAAGAAGGCCGCGCCCGCTGGGCCTTCCACCTGCACCCCAAGGACTCGGTCGAGATGGAAGTCGTGGTCGCGCCGCTGCTGTCGGCGGAGCGGCCGCAGCCGGCCGACCGCCCGATGCTGGAGCGGTTTCGCCGACTCCGCGCCGACTACGACGGCTGGCGCAACGAGTGCACGCGCATCCGCGCCGACGACGAGTTCTTCAACGCCGCCGTGCGCCAGGCCATCACGGACGTGCGGGCGCTGCTGGTCGACTATGGCGGGCGCACGATCGTCACGGCCGGGATCCCGTGGTTCACCACGCCGTTCGGCCGCGATTCCGCTATCACCGGCATCCAGGCGTTGCCGATCAACCCCGCGATCGCGCGGCAGACGCTGGATTTCCTGGCGGCGCACCAGGGCCGGGAGACCAGCGACTGGACCGAGGAGGAGCCCGGCAAGATCCTGCACGAGATCCGGCGGGGCGAGATGGCGGCGTGTCAGGAGGTCCCGCACGTGCCCTACTACGGCAGCGTCGATGCGACGCCGCTCTTCCTGGTCCTGCTCGGGGAGACGCTCCGCTGGACGGCTGACCTGGCGCTGGTTCGACGGCTGCTCCCGCACGTCGAGCGGGCGCTGCACTGGATCGACCACCACGGCGACCTGGATGGCGACGGTCTGGTCGAGTACGCCCGGCGCTCCCCTCGCGGGCTGGTGAATCAGGGGTGGAAAGACTCGGGCGACGGCGTGGCGTTCCCCGATGGCACACTGCCGGAGCCACCCATCGCGCTCGTCGAGGTGCAGGGGTACGTCTATGCCGCCAAGATGCACATGGCAGAAGCATACGCGGCGCTCGGCGATCTCGAGCAAGCCGGACGGCTGCGTGCAGAGGCTGCAGCGCTGCGGCAGCGCATCCAGGACGCCTTCTGGCTGGAAGACCGCGGCTACTTCGCCCTGGCGCTGAACGGAGAAAAGCGCGCGATCCCGACCATCACCTCGAACCCGGGGCACCTCCTGTGGTCGGGCGTGCCGACGCCGGAGCAGGCGCGGCGCATGGCCGAGGTCCTGCTCGGGCCCGAGCTGTTTTCGGGGTGGGGCATCCGCACGGTCGCGCGCCACCAGCCGATCTACAATCCCCTCTCGTACCACAACGGCACCATCTGGCCGCACGACAACTCGATCATCGCCCTGGGGCTGGCGCGCTACGGGCTCCGGCGCGAAGCCGCGACCGTGCTGGGTGCGCTCTTCGATGCGGCGCTCCATTTCCGCTACTACCGGCTGCCCGAGCTGTTCTGCGGCATCTGGCGGCAGGAGACGGACACGCCCGTGGGGTACCCCGTCTCCTGCTCGCCCCAGGCCTGGGCCGCCGGCGCATTCTTCCTCATGCTCGAGGGAATCCTGGGCATCGAGCCGGATGCGCGCGCGCGCATGCTGCGCCTGGTCCAGCCCCACCTGCCGGAGCAGCTCGGATTCCTGCAGCTCGAGCACATGCGCGTGGGCAACAGCCGCGTAACGCTGCAGTTCCATCGCCACGGCGAGCGCACGATGGCCAACGTGCTGGCGGTCGAGGGCGAGCCGCTGCACGTGCGCATTGATGTGGCCTAGCGGCGCCCGCGCCCTAAGTTGACGGCATGCCGAAATACCTGGTGGAAGGCGGCCGTCCTCTGCGGGGCACGATTCGCCCGTCCGGCAACAAGAACGCGGCGCTCCCTCTGCTGGCCGCGACCTTGCTGACGGACGAGCCGGTCGTCCTGGAGAACGTTCCGCGCATCCGAGACGTGCAGACGCTGCTCGACCTGCTGCTGCGCCTGGGCGCGGAAGCGGAGTGGACGGGCGCGAACACCCTGCGCGTGCACGCGCGCGACGTGGGCGCGACCGAGATCGAGCCGGAACTGGCCGCGCGCATTCGCGCCTCGATCCTGCTGGCGGGCCCCATGCTCGCCCGGGTCGGTCGCATGCTGCTGCCGCCGCCCGGCGGCGACGTAATCGGCCGCCGGCGCGTGGACACGCACTTCCTGGCGCTGTCCAAGCTCGGCGTCATGGTGGAGAGCGGACGCGGCTATCGGCTGGAGACCGGTGGGCTGCGCGGCGCCGACGTCTTCCTGGACGAGCCGAGCGTGACGGCGACCGAGAACGCGATCATGGCCGCTGCGCTGGCCCGCGGACACACGCGGCTGCGCAACGCAGCGGCCGAGCCGCACGTCCAGGACCTGTGCCTGATGCTGAACTCCCTGGGCGCGCGAATCTCCGGGATCGGCACCC
Organism: Gemmatimonadota bacterium; assembly: GCA_016207445.1. GTDB lineage: Bacteria > Gemmatimonadota > Gemmatimonadetes > Longimicrobiales > RSA9 > JACQPS01. Next base: position 4,082 of record JACQPS010000245.1, read on the forward strand.
ACGTACTGGAGATCGAGGGGGTGGAGCGGCTGCGGGGGGGCCGGCACCGCATCGAGAGCGACCATATCGAGGTGGGGTCGTTCGTCGGACTGGCCGCGGTGACCTGCGGCGAGATCACGATCCAGGACGCGGCCGTGTCCCACCTGGACTCGATCCTCCTGGCCTTCGAGCGGCTGGGCATCCGCTGCGAGATCCGCGGCGCGGATCTGTACGTGCCGGCGGATCAGGAGCGGGAGGTGCGGCTGGACGTCGGCGGCTACATCCCGAAGATCGACGACGGGCCCTGGCCGGCGTTTCCCGCGGACCTGACCTCGATCGCGCTGGTCGTGGCCACCCAGTGCCGGGGCACGGTGCTGATCCACGAGAAGATGTTCGAGTCGCGCATGTTCTTCGCCGACAAGATCATCGGCATGGGCGCCCGCATCGTGCTCTGCGATCCGCACCGGGCGGTCGTGGTGGGGCCCTCGCGGCTGCACGCGAGCGTCGTGGAAAGCCCGGACATCCGCGCGGGCATGGCGCTCCTGATCGCGGCCCTGAGCGCGCAAGGCGAGAGCCACCTCTACAACGTCGGACAGATCGAGCGCGGGTACGAGCGCATCGATGAGCGCCTGCGCGGGCTGGGCGCGCGCATCGAGCGCGAGGACTCGCGCGACTGAAGGGGGGACCCATGGCGGAAGAACCGCAGCAGCCGCGTGCACGCGAGGCAGTGAAGGACAGCCTTCGGGCGGGCATCGGGATCCTGGCCGCGCTGAAGGAAGCGATCGAGGAAACCATCGAAGAGATGCGGCAGCGCGGCGAGCTCTCGCCGGAGCGCGCGAAGGAGGCGTTCCGGCAGACCATGAAGCGGGCGCAGGAAGCGATGGAGGAGGCGCGGGAGCGCGCGCAGCAGGCCGTGGGCGAGGCGCGCGAGCGGCTCGACTTCGTGCCGCGGCGCGACTTCGAGGGTCTCCGTGACGAGATCGGGGAGCTGCGCCGCCGGGTCACGGAGCTGGAGCAGCGCGGCGGGTCGAGCGGGACGCCGCAGGGCGAGTGACGCTGCGGGAAATCCGGGAGGAGCCGGTCGCCGGCCCGGTCCCGCTCTACGTTCACCCCGAGTGGGCCGCGCGATTTCCCTGGCTGGCGCAGGGGACGACGGCCCGGCGGCGTGCGGGGGCGACGTCGGTTTCCCCGGATGCCGACTTCGACCTCCGGCTCTTCGGCGATCTTCCGGTCGGCAGCGTGCTCGCCCGCTGGCGCGCGCTGCGTGAGCAGACCGGCTGCCCGCGCGCCGTGCACGCGCGGCAGCGGCATGGCGCGGCCGCGCTGGTGCATGAGGCGGGCCCGCCCGGCCTCTGCATCGCCGAAGGATACGACGCCCACGTGACGCGCGCGCCCGGCGTCCTGCTGACCGTCTCGGTCGCCGACTGCGTTCCGGTTTCGCTGGTCGATCCCGTGAGCCGGAGCGTCGCGCTCGTACACGCCGGCTGGCGCGGCGCGGCGGCGGGCGCGCTGGAGGCCGGGCTGGCGGCGCTGATCGGCTGCAGCGGCGCGCCCGTTGAGCGCCTGCACGTCCACCTGGGCCCCGCCATCTGCGGCCGCTGCTACGAGGTCGGACCCGAGGTGCATGCGGCGCTGGGCCTGCCGGTGCCGAGTGCGCCTGCCCCGGTGGACCTGCGGCTCCTCCTCGCCGGGCGCGCAGCGGCGCAGGGTGTTCCGCTCGACCAGCTCACGGTTTCCGCCTTCTGCACGCGCTGCGGCGATCCCCCCTTCTTCTCTCATCGCGGCGGAGATACCGGCCGGCAGATGGGCGTGCTCGGCGTGAAGCCGGCGGCCGCGCCGCGCTTGTAGGGCTCAGCGCGGCGCTTATATTGTCCCATTCCCCGGGCGTCCCCCGGCAGGAGCCTGTCTATGCGCTCTCGGGCGCCCTTGCTCGTGCTCGCCCCCCTGCTGCTCGCGCTGCTCGGCACCCCCGCGGCGGCCCAGCAGGCCAAGGGCAAACGCGTCGACTGCGTCAAGTACCTGAACGAGAGTCGGAAGGTCGTGGACGACTACTGGTCGTTCCTGATCTTCAAGGTGGGAGCGTTCGATATTCCTGGCATGGTCGCAAGGCTGCGCCCGGAAGCCGAAGCGGCGACGACGCCCGACGCCTGCGCCGATGTGCTCGACCGCTTCATGGCATCTCTCAGGGACGGTCATGCCAACCTGACGTACTTTCCCGGTCGCACGCCTACCGTCGTTCCCCGCGGCATCCGCCTGAAGCGCTTCAAGGACCGGATCCTCCTGCCGGGCGCGCTGCGGCCGCGGCAGCGGCTGTACGTCATCGAAGCGAACACGGGCCGCCCGGAGCTGGAGCGTGTCCCGGTCGGGACCGAGGTGCTCAGCATTGACGGGAAGCCGGTACAGGAGGTGCTGGATGACGTGGAAGCGCGCACCTCGGCCAGCACGGCCTGGGGCCTCGAGCACTGGACGGACCGCTACCTGCTGGAGGGCCCGGCCGACACGGATGTGAAGCTGGGGCTGCGCTTGCCCGACGGTGCGACGCGCGACCTCGTCCTGCCACGTCCCCGCCGCTATCAGAACGAGAAGGACGCCGAAGACTTCTGGAGGGTCTACGGCGACACGGTCACGCTCGTGACGTGGAAACGCCTGGGAGACGGGTTCGGCTACATCAAATTCGTGAGCTTCGCCTACGAGCGCGGAGTTCGCGAGTTCGATGCCGCGCTCGACTCGCTGCGCGACAGCCGGGGACTCGTCGTCGACCTGCGGGACAACGGCGGAGGGTTGGGCGGCGTGGTCAGCGACCTCGTCGGGCGATTCTTCAAGAAGCAAGTGCAGGTCGCACGCTACATCATTCGCGAGCCGCGGAAGGAGTATGTGATCCGCGACCTCGCGCCCTGGATAGCCGACAAGCGGAAATGGACCTACGCGGGCCCGGTCGTGCTGATCGTGGATGCAGGCTGCTTCAGTGCGTGCGACATCTTCACCAACGCCATGGACGAGAACAATCGAGCCCTGGTCCTGGGCGCGACGGCGACGGGCGGGGGCAGCGCCAGTCCGGTGGGTGGTCCCGTGTTCCCGGAGTGGGAGGGTGTTTCCATCCGCGTTTCCTATCTGATCGCGCAGCGCAAGGACGGCTCGCATATCGAGAGCCGTGGCGTGCGGCCGCACGTGATGGTCGAGCCCACCCTGCAGGACTACGTCGCCGGCCGCGACCCGCTGCTGGAGCGCGCGCTCGAGGCGTTGCAGAAAGGCGAGGCCAGGCCGCTGGCCGGCAGCTGAAGCCGTGTCGCTATCGCCGGGGCTGTGCGCGAGCTGCAGGCACGCACGCGTGCTCGAGAGCGGCCGCGGCGCGCGCTTCTGGCTGTGCCAGCGCGCCCGCGTCGACCCCCGCTTCCCACGTTACCCGCGCCTGCCGGTTCTGCAGTGCCGCGGCTACGAAGGCCCGTCCGAGGCGCCCCCGGCGGAGGGCGACGGAGTTGCGC
>JACQPS010000239.1 GCA_016207445.1 Gemmatimonadota bacterium
CGCCCTTGTGGATGTGGCAGCGCTCCCCGATGCTCGTGTCTCGCTCGATCAGCACATGGGGGCCGATCACGCTTCCCTCCCCCACCACCACGTTGGGCCCGAGGACCGTGTAGGGTCCGACCACCACGTCGGCGCCCAGTTCCGCGCTCGGGTCGATCACCGCGGTCGCGTGCACGTCGCTGAGCGGCCACGTCCGGGTGTTCAGCATGAGTCCCGCCTCCTTCAGCGGTCCACGATCCTGGCCATCATCTCCGCTTCCGCCACCACCTGCCCGTCCACCGTGCCGATCCCGCGCATGCGGCACACGTGTCGGCGGAGCTGCAGCATTTCCAGCTCGAAGCGGATCTGGTCGCCGGGCGTGACGGGCCGGCGCCACTTCACGTTGTCGAGCGACATGAAGTAGACGATCTTGTCCTCGGGGTTCTCGATCGTGTCCATGAGCAGCAGCCCGCCCACCTGCGCCATCGCCTCGATGATCAACACACCGGGCATGATCGGATGGCCGGGATAGTGCCCCTGGAAGAACGGCTCGTTGATGCTCACGTTCTTGATGCCGACGATGCGCTTACCCGCCTCGAACTCGACCACGCGGTCGACCAGCAGCATCGGGTAGCGGTGCGGCAGGTACTGCATGATCTTCTGGATGTCGACGATGGGCCGGCTGGCGTTCTGGGCGGCCGCGCGCCGCAGCGCCTGCGCCAGCGCCAGGTTGCCCGCATGGCTGGGCCGGTCCGCCACCACGTGTGCGTGTACGCGCCGCCCCAGCAGCGCGAGGTCGCCGACCACGTCGCCGATCTTGTGGCGCACGAACTCATCCTCGAAACGGAGCTGGCCGGCCGCGAGCCCGGTCTCGTTCAGCACGATGGCGTTTTCGAGCGTGGCGCCGCGCACGAGACCGCGTGCACGCAGCTCTTCTGCTTCCTTCAGGAACCCGAACGTGCGGGCGGGTGCGATGTCGCGGCCGAACGCGTCCGGCGTCACATCGAAGGAGGCGAATTGTCGGCCGACCAGCGGGTGGTCGAACTCGATCGTGGCGGAGACGCGGAAGCTCTGCGCCGGCGTCGCGACGTAGGAGGCGCCCCCCTCGGCCTCCACGTGCAGCGCGCGAGTCAGCTCCAGGACCGGAGCCGGCGCGTTCTGCCCGGCCACTCCCGCGCGCGCCAGCCGATCGAAGAACGGCCGGAAGCTGCCGTCCTCGATCGGGACTTCCGGCCCTTCGACCTCGATCCCGAGGTTATCGATCTCGAGCGCGTGTACTGCCGCCAACACGTGCTCCACCGTGTGGACGCGTGCGTGGCCGTTGCCCAGCGTGGTGCCACGGTCGGTCGAAACCACGTGCTGCAGGTCGGCCGGGATCTCCTCGCTTCCGGTCAGGTCCACGCGCCGGAAGCGGACCCCCGTGCCCGGCTCGGCCGGCCGGAAGCGCAGCCGCGCGGGCGCGCCCGTGTGAAGGCCGGTTCCCTCGATGGCGACTTCCGCCGCCAGGGTCTGCTGTTGCGGTGTGCTCATTCCTTGCTCCGGGCCCGTGCGCCCCCGGTGCGCGCGCGGGCGCGGATGGCCCGCTCCAGCTCGCGGATGCGCTTGATCAGCTCCGGGAGCTGGAACAATCCCGCCTGCGCGCGTAGCGCCTGCTTGTGCGGTCGCGCGGGATAGCCGCTGTACGTGGCGCCCGCGGGCACGTCTCCGAAGACGCCCGCCTGCGCGGCGATGGTCGCGCCGTCGCCGATCTGGATGTGGCCGTTGATGCCCGCCTGCCCCCCCAATGTAACACCCCGTCCGATCAGGGCACTGCCCGCGATCCCGACCTGAGCCACGATGACCGAGTGATCGCCCACGCGCACGTTGTGGCCGATGTGCACCAGGTTGTCGATCTTCACGTCGTCGCCGATCTCGGTCGGGCCCACCGAGCCGCGGTCGATCGTGGAGTTCGCGCCGATCTCCACGTCCGCGCCGATGCGGCACCAGCCGACCTGCGGGATCTTCCGGTGCGCGCCCTCCGAGAACACGTAGCCGAAGCCGTCCACGCCCACGCGCACGCCGCTGTGCAGGATCGAGCGGGCTCCGATGCGCACGCCGGCGTAGAGCGCCACGTGCGGGTGCAGCACGACGTCGTCTCCCAGCTCGCAGTCGTCGCCAACGACGGTGTGCGCGCCGATACGGACGCGCGCGCCCAGACGCGCGCGGCGCCCGATTACGGCGTACGGGCCGATGCTCGTGCCTTCGCTCAGCACCGCCTCTCGATCCAGCACGGCAGTCGGGTGGATCCCCGGTTCCGGCGACCTTTCCGGGTAAAGACGCGGCAGCAGGAGGGCGAGCGCCTGGTGGGCGTCGGCTACGACAATGCGGGGCGGGCCGGTTGGAACCCGCCCCGCCAGTGCCCGGGACACGAGCAGCGCTCCGGCGCGAGCGCCGCCAAGATATGACAGGTAGCGAGGATGCGCAAGAAAGGACAGCTCGTCGGGACCCGCGCGCTCGAGGGGGGCGACGCCGACGAGCTCTGGGTCGCCGTTGCCCTCCAGCGTCCCGCCCACCAGCCTGGCAATCTCCGATGCCTTCACGCGCTGGGCACCTTCGCCGTTTTATGGCTTCTTCGGAGCTGTTTCCGCCGGCGTGACCGCGGCCGTGGCCTTGAGGCGGGTCAGCACCTGTTCGGTGATGTCGAGGGCGGGGTCGGCGGCCACGATGCCGGCGGCCGCGGCGTCGAAGATCACCGTGTAGCCGCCCTCCTTGCGCAGGTCGCTGATCACCTGCTGGATCTTCGCCATGATCGGCTGGACCAGCTCGGCCTGTCGCTTCTCGGCCTGCTGCTCGAGCTGCGCCCGTTTCTGCTGAAACGCGGCCTGCTTCTGGCGGATCTGCTCTTCCTTCTGCTTCTTCGCGTCCGGCGAGAGCATGATCGCCTTCTGGTCGTACTCGCTCATCAGCGACTGGATCGAGTCCGCCAGCGGCTTGAGCTGCGCCTCGTAGCTGCCCATCTCCTTCTCGAACGCGGCCTGCGCCTCCTTCGCGCCCGGCGCCTCCGCGATCACCTTGCGCGAGTCGATGAACGCGATTTTCGGCCCCGCCTGGGCCAACGCCGGGGCCGCCAGGCCCGCGAGCCCGGCCGCCGCGATCAAACTGCTGACGAACAAACGCATGATGTGGCTCTCTTTCTCGATTGCAGGCGTGTTAGAACGTGGGCCCGAGCTTGAAGTGGAGCTGCCACCCGGGTGGTTCCTTGTCGAACCCGTAGGCGTAATCCAGGCCCAGCGGCCCGAAGGGCGTGACGAGGGTGACGCCAACGCCGGCGCCGCGCATCAGCCGCGTGGGATTGATCTCGGTCGCATCCCGCCAGATGTTACCGGCGTCGTAGAAGAGCGACAGCGACAGGTTGTCGGTGAACCGGACCGCGTACTCGGCGCTCAGGCGCAGGTACGCGTCGCCGAAGCGGTCCCGCAGAGGGCCCACCCCGCGAGGAATGAACCCGCGCGGCGTGATCTCCGTTTCATCGTAGCCGCGCAGGGGGCGCCCGAACTGCACGCCGCCCATCCAGAAACGCTCGAAGGGGAACCGTTCCAGGCTGGCCGAGTCGCCGAACAGCGCGCCGGCCTCGGCCGAGACGCCCAGCGTGAAGCGGACCGGACGCGAGCCCGGTCGAGCGCCGCCGACCTGCCCCACCGGCACGTACCAGCTACCCGAGACGCCGTACTTCTGGAAATCGCCGTCTCCACCCAGAATGCCTCCGCTGAAGCTGGCCTCCACCTCGTGCCGCGTCCCCGCGGTCGGGAAGAGCGGGTGATTCAGCGTGTTGCGCGTCACGCCCAGCGAGATCGTGCTCTGGATGCCCGGCGGCAGCCCGAACAGGCTGCTCTGGTCGTCCCGGTCGAAGTTCTCGTACGTGGTGCGCGACAGTGAGTAGCCCAGGAACACCCGGCTCCAGCGGTCGTTCGGGAGTGGCAGCCCGAAACGGAGCCCGGTCCCCGTACGGCGCCGGCGCCCCTCGGGGAACTGGATGAAGCGGTCGCGCGTGCTGAACAGCGACACGGAGCCGCTCACGCGCGAGCCCAGCAGCGCCGGGTCGCTGTAGCTGCCCTCGAAGTTGTTCGACCAGCGGCCGAACTCCCAGCGCAGGTGTCCGGCTTTCGCCTGGCCGAACAGGTTCGGCTGATCGTAGCCGAGGAAGCCGGCCAGCCCGCCTCCGCCGCCGATCGCCGTCCCGAAGTTGATCGAGCCCGTCTGCTTCTCCTTCACCTCGAAGGTGACGTCGACGTCGCCGTCCTCCGTCGGCTCGATCTTCGGCATCGGCACGGGCGTCTCGAAGAAACCCAGCCCGCTGATGCTTTGATAGCTCTGGATGAGCAGCTCCTCGTTGTACACGTCGCCGGGAAGCAGGAACACCCGCTCCCGGATCACGTCCTCGTGCGTGAAGGTGTTCCCCGCGATCGTGACCCGGTTCACGTATGCCGGCTCTCCTTCTCGGATCTCCCAGGCGACGCTCACGATCGGCGCGCCCTCCCCGTCCGGCTGCCGCTCGATGACCGGCTCCACGCGCGCGTACAGGTACCCCTGGTTGCGGTATAGCTGCGCGACCTTCTCCGTCGCCTTCTCGAACGCCACGGCATCGAACACGGGCCGCCCCTGCGACGGGCTGGCCGCGCCGCCGATGCCCAGCCCGCCCAGCAGCCCGCCGCGCTCACGCTCGAAGTAGCGCGTCAGCTCGTCCGAGGCGAAGCGCCGGTTGCCGCGCACGCTGAAGTCCGCCAGCCGGTACTGCTGCCCTTCGCTCACGCGAATGATCAGCCGCGCCTTCCCGGTGTTGGGATCCACGACCAGCGAGTCCCCCAGCACGGCGAAATCGATGTAGCCGTGCTCGCCGTAGAAGGCCGGCAGCTTCTCGCGCAGGTCGCCCCGGATCTTCTCCTCGTCGTAGGTTCCGGAGCGGAACCAGAAGAAGCCTTCCTGTTTGGTGTCCAGCGCCGCACGCAGACGGTCGTCCTCGAAGGTCTCGTTCCCCTCGAAGTCCACCGCAGCGATCGCCACGCGCTGCCCCTCCAGAACATCGAAGACGAGCCGGTGCTCGCCGGGGCGGCCGGGAATCGCCTCGACCTTGTGGCTGATGGAGCGCACGCGGAACCCCTTGTCTGCCAGGAGCTCGCGCACCATCGCCTTGGCCGCCGCGACCTTCGACGGCCGCAGCGGCTCGCCCGCCTTCAGCCCTACCGTGTCCTTGATCGTGCCGGCACTCAGGTGCTCCAGGCCGTGGAATTCGACGCCGGCAATGTACGGTTGCTCCACGACCTCGATCTCGATCGTGACCGGCGCGGCCCCCGGCGTCGCGCCGGCGCGCGCGCGCACCTTCACGTCCCGGTACTGGCCCGAGGACCACAGCCGGCGGATCGCCCGCTGAATGTCGCGGAACGTGAGCGTGTCACCCGCCTGGATCCCGGCCTCGGCCACGACCGCGGCCGTCGGCTGGCGCACGTTTCCCACGACCTGCACGCTCTCCACCACGACCGGCGCCTCGGAGCCCGTCGGCTCCTGTGCGGCCAGGCGCGGCGCGGCGATCAGGCCCGCCAAGGAGAGGGCCGCCAGGAAGGCGGCCCTGACTCCTGCTGCTCGGTGCGCCCGGGTTGCGATCACGTCTTCGTCGAAGACAGCACGCGGAACTCCAGGCCCTCGCCCTCGGCGGCGACATCTACCTCGATCTCATCGCCCGAGGAGAACTCGCCGGTCAGGATCTTCTCCGACAGCGGGTCCTCCAGAAAGCGCTGGATGGCTCGGCGCAACGGCCGTGCACCGAACTTCTCGTCGTACCCGCGGTCGATCAGGAAGTTGAGCGCCTTGTCCGTCAAGCGCATCTTCAGCTCGTCCTCCGCCAGACGGTCGTGCACCTCCTTCAGCATGATGTGCACGATGTCGCCGATCTGCTCTCGCGTGAGCGGGTGGAAGACGATGATGTCGTCCACGCGGTTCAGGAACTCCGGATTGAACGCCTTCTCGATCTCGTCGCGAACCTTCTGCTGCATGACCTCGTACGCGGTCGCCGTATCCCGCTGGTGGAACCCGAGCGCCTTTCCCTTCGTGATGTCACGCGCCCCCAGGTTCGAGGTCATGATCACGACGACGTTCTTGAAATCGATCACCCGGCCGTAGTTGTCCGTCAGGTGCCCCTCATCCAGCACTTGGAGCAGGATGTTGAACACGTCCGGGTGCGCCTTCTCGATTTCGTCCAGCAGCACGACCGAGTAGGGCTTGCGCCGCACCGCCTTCGTCAGCGTGCCCGAGTCCTCGTATCCGACATAGCCGGGCGGCGCGCCGATCAGGCGGGACACGGAGAACTTCTCCATGTACTCGCTCATGTCCACACGGATCAGCGCATCGCGGTCCGCGAACAGGAACTCCGCCAGCGCCCGGGCCAGCTCCGTCTTCCCTACACCCGTCGGGCCGCTGAAGATGAAGCTGCCGATGGGCCGCTTCGGGTCCTTCAGCCCCGCACGGCTGCGCCGGATCGCACGGCTGATGGCGTGGATCGCCTCGTCCTGCCCCACGACCCGCTTGTGCAGCTCGTCCTCCATGTGGACGAGCCGTTCCGTCTCCGCTTGCTTCAGGCGCGTGACCGGAACCCCCGTCCACCGGCTGACGATGAAAGCGATGTCATCTTCGTTGATCACCGGTCGGTGCGTGCGCCGCTCCTGCTCCCAGGCCTCTTGCTTCTCGCGGATCTCCGCCTGCAGCGCTCGCTCCTGGTCGCGCAGCTCCGCCGCGCGCTCGAAGTCCTGGTCCCGGATCGCCGCGTCCTTCTTCGATGCCAGCTCCTCGAGATTCTCCTTCAGCTCGGCGACTTCGGGTGGCGGCACCTGCGTGGCGAGTCGCGCGCGCGCGCCCGCCTCGTCGATCACATCGATCGCCTTGTCCGGGAGGAACCGATCCGTGATGTAACGCTCCGACAGCTTCGCCGATGCGACCAGCGCCTCGTCCGGGATGATGACCCGGTGGTGCTCCTCGTAATGCTTGCGCAGGCCGCGCAGGATATTGATGGTCTCGTCCGTGGTCGGCGGATCGATGATGATCGGCTGGAACCGCCGCTCCAGCGCGCCGTCCTTCTCCACGTACTTCCGGTACTCGTTGAGCGTGGAGGCGCCCACGCATTGCAGCTCGCCGCGCGCCAGCGCCGGCTTCAACATGTTGGACGCATCGATCGCGCCCTCGGCCGCGCCGGCGCCGACCAGCGTGTGCAGCTCGTCGATGAACAGGATGACGTTCTTGTTCTGGGCGATCTCATTCATGATCGCCTTCAGCCGCTCCTCGAACTGCCCCCGGTATTTCGTGCCCGCGATCACCGCGGCCATGTCCAGGGCCAGCACGCGGTGATCCTTCAAGCTGTCTGCGACTTCGCCCCGGGCGATCAGCTGTGCCAGCCCCTCGACGATCGCCGTCTTGCCCACGCCGGGCTCCCCGATCAGCACGGGGTTGTTCTTCTTGCGCCGGGACAGGACCTCCATGACTCGCCCGATTTCCTGCTCGCGGCCGATGGTCGGGTCCAGCTTGCCCTCGCGCGCGAGATCCGTCAGATCCCGGCAGAAGTGATCGAGCGCCGGCGTCTTCGACTTCTTCTCGCCCTTGGGCACGGCGGCGCCGCCACCGCTGCCGCCGCCGCTGGTGGGCTGACTCGGGCCGACGTCGCTCCCCAGCAACTTGAGCGTTTCCGCGCGCGCCTCCTCGAGCGAGACGCCCAGTGAATTCAGCACCTGCGCGGCAATACCCTTCTCCTCCCGCAGAAGTCCGAGCAGCAGATGCTCCGTGCCAACGTAGGAATGATTCAGCTCGCGGGCTTCCGCCATCGCGTATTCGAGCACCTTCTTCGCGCGGGACGTGTAAGGCAGCTCGCCCAGCGCGATGGTCGCCTTTCCCTTCCGGACCGACTCCTCGACGCGCTCGTGGATTTGCTCGAGGTCCACGTTCAGATTCATGAGCACCGCGGCGGCGACCCCTTCCCCTTCACGGATGAGCCCGAGCAGGATGTGCTCCGTCCCGACGTAGTCGTGCTGGAGGCGGATCGCCTCTTCGCGGGCCATCGCCAGTACCTTCCGGACGCGGTCCGTGAAGTTGTAGTTCATGGAACCCTCTCGTCGCCCATGCGCTCTAGCGCCATCCCATCAAACCAAACAGGCCCCTCACTCCTCGGCTCCGTCGCCGGGCGCGCCCAGATCCGCTGAGACGTCGCCCTCCGACGCCAGGATGCGGCGGACATAGGCAGCACGATGCAAATCGCTTTCCGCCTCCGACAGGGCCCTGCCCGCCGCCTGCTCGAGGTGAGCGGCCTGCGTGAAGATCATGATTTTGTTGAGCGTGTATACACTGAGCCCGGGGAGGAGTTTCAGGCTGACCCCCAGCCGGACGCCGCTCAACAGGTTCATCACTTCCTCGAACGAGAGCGTGCGCGCATAGCGCAACAGCCCGTATGCCCGCCAGATCTTGTCCTCGATGACCCGGGGCGCATCCCGCATAAGCACATTACGGGCCTGACTCTCGTACTGGATCACTTGCCGCACGATCTTCTGCAGATGGTCGATCAGGTCTTCCTCGCTCTTGCCGAGCGTGGTCTGGTTCGAGACCTGGAAGAAGTTGCCCACCACCTCCGAGCCCTCGCCGTACAGCCCGCGGAACGTCAGGCCCACCTGACTGATGCCCTGGAGCACCTTCCCGATTTCCTTCGTCAGCACCAGACCGGGCAGGTGGATCAGAATCGAGGCCCGCAGCCCGGAGCCGACGTTGGTCGGGCAGCTGGTCAGGTAGCCAAACTCGTGGTGGTACGCGTACGGGAGCTGGTTGCCCAGCTCCTCGTCCAGGTGATCGACGAGCTGATAGGCCTCCTGCAGCCGCAGCCCGGACAGCAGGCTCTGCAGGCGGAGGTGATCCTCCTCGTTCACCAGCACGCCGACCAGCTCGCCCGGCCCCAGCAGCACGCCCGACCCGTGCGTCGGACCCTCGCCGCCTTCGCCCGCGAGCTCGCGCGAGATCAGGTGCCGCTCGAGCAGGACCTTGCGCGAGAGCCTGGGCAGGGCCTTCAGCGCCAGGGCGACGCCGCCCCGGAGACTGCTGCGTTCCGCCGCCGCCTTGCGCACGCGCTCGAAGATCTCCTCGCGCTCGCCCTCCCGGCTGCGCGTGCTGAAGGCGTGTCCCTGGAGGTTGCGGGCCAGGCGCACCCGCGTGGACAGCACGATATCCGCGTAGGGACCGGACGGCTCCAGCCACCCCAGGCCGAAATCGGCCAGCGTCGCGACATCCACCATTACTTTGCGGCCTCCAGCATTCGAATCTCGTCCCGCAGGCTGGCCGCGCGCTCGAAGTCCTCGCTCGCCACGGCCTTGTCCAGCTTCCGGCGCAGTCCGGCCAGCCGCTCGTGCTTCTCCGCCTGGGTCGGATCGGGGGGCAGGTAGACCTTGCCGACATGTTGTGTGCCGCCGTGCAGCCGGCGCAAGAGATTGCGCAGGTGCACCTCGAACGTCACGTAGCAGTGGGAGCATCCCAGCCGGCCGGTTTTCTTGAAGTCCTCCAGGCGCAAGCCGCAGAACGCGCAGGGGCCGTTGCTCCCGGCCAGCTCGGCGGTCGAGCCCTTCCCCATCTGAGCGAGGAAGTCCGTGAGCGGGAAGTTGCCGACGTTGACCCCCGGCTCCAGCCCCTTCTCGGCCGCGCACTTCTCGCACAGATGGAAGGTGGTCATCTCGTTGTTGACGATCTGCGTCAGATGAATGACCGCTTCCTGATCGCCGCAATGATCGCAGAGCATTGCCATTCTCAGGCCGGGTAGAAGCTCCGGAGCTGCCCCTCCTTCAACAGGAGGATCCGGTCCGCCCGGTCCGCCAGTTCCCGGTTGTGAGTGGCCAGCACCATGGCCACCCCATGCTCGGTGCGGAGCCGGAAAAACAAGTCGTGGAGCTGCTCGCTCGTGTGCGTGTCCAGGTTGCCGCTGGGCTCGTCGGCCAGCAGCAGGACCGGGCGGTTGGCCAGGGCGCGCGCGACGGCGACCCGCTGCTGCTCCCCGCCACTGAGCTGCGAAGGCTTGTGACTCAAGCGTTCACCCAGGCCCACACCCTGGAGCAACGCTCGCGCCCGGTCGGCCGCCCTCCTACGATCCGCCCCCGCGATGAACAGCGGCATCATGACGTTCTCCAGCGCCGTGAACTCCCGCAGCAGGTGGTGGAATTGAAAGATGAAGCCGATGCGAGAGTTTCGCACGATGGCCAGCTCCCGGTCGGAAAGCGTGCTGAGCGGCCGGCCATCCAGCAGCACCACGCCCGCGGTCGGTCGATCCAGCCCTCCCAGCAGGTGCAGCAGGGTCGACTTCCCCGCCCCGCTCGCCCCGACGATCGCCACCGCCTCGCCGGGGGCGACGCGGATCTCTACCCCCGCCAATACCCGTAGTTCACTCCCGTCTTCCTCTATGTAAACCTTGTGCAGGTCACACCCTTCCAGGACGGGACCGGCTTCGGCCGGCAGCGCTTCCCGACCCGATGGCGCGGTGGGCCGCTCACTCATGGCGAATGGCCTCGACGGGCATGAGCCGCGACGCCTGCCGCGCGGGGTAAATGGTCGCGGCGAACGCGATCACGATGCTCGCGAGCGCGATCAGCCCGACGTCGAGCGGATCCAGCGCTACGGGCAGCGCATCCACGAAGTAAACGTCTGGCGCCAGCTTGATGAACTGGTACCGGTCCTGGAGCCACACCAGCAGCAGTCCCGCAGGAAGGCCCAGCGCCGTCCCGATCAGACCGATGGTGAGTCCCTGCAGCATGAAGACACGCAGCACGCCGCCGTCCGTCATTCCCATCGACTTCAGGATGCCGATTTCTCGCGTCTTGTCCGTGACGACCATGATCAGCGTGCTGATGATGTTGAAGGCGGCCACCACCACGATCAGGAGCAGGATCAGCGCCATCGCCAGCTTCTCCAGCTTGAGCGCGGAGAAGAGCGAGCGATTCAGCGTCATCCAGTCGCTGGTCCAGTACGGGAAGCCGAGCAGCGAGTCCAGCGCGGCAGCCACGCGATCGGCATCCCAGGCATCGCGCACGTTGACGGCGATCCCGCCGACCTCGTCCTTCAGGTCGAGCAGCTCCTGCACCGCCGGCAAGGGGGCGTACAGGTTCTGGCTGTCGTACTCGTACATGCCCGTGTTGAACAGGCCGGTCACCTCGAACTCGCGCAGCACGGGCACGATGTCCCCGAGCGGGCCGCGCTTGATGTTCTCGAAGGACCCGACCGTGATCTTGTCCCCGGGGAGCAGCCCCAGCTTGTCGGCCAGGCGGCGCCCGACGAGCACGCCCGGCAGACCGGTCTGCGTCGGGCCGAGCGCC
>JACQPS010000238.1 GCA_016207445.1 Gemmatimonadota bacterium
ATCCTGGTTCGACACCAGGACGCCGATGATGCCCATCGTGGTCCTCGGCGCCACAAGCGCTCGCCTGGCCTGGGCGCCCAGGCGATCCGCGGCTCGGACTTGCGGGCCCGGCGGGGGAGCTTGTGTCGTTTTTCTGAATCATTCCCCCAGTAGCGGCTGAGTTTTTCAGAAACTTCCCCCCACCCGTTTTCAGAAACATTCCCCCACCCGGGCACGCCGTGAGCCGGGCCACGCTGCCTCCAACCCAAGGAGGTGGGCATGGCCTATCGGGAGCTGGGGATGGTTCAAGTGCGAGAGATCGTGCGGCGGTGGCTGGCCGGCGACGGCCTGCGGAGCATTGCCCGGGCGCTGGGGGTGGACCGCAAGACCGTCGCCGAATACGTGCGGCTGGCCTACGCGGCCGGTGTCGAGCGCGGCGGCGCCCCGCCGAGCGAGGCCCAGCTCGTCGCCCTCGCGGCGTGTCGCCGGCCCGGGCGGCCTGTGGCGACGACGGAGCCGAGCGCGGAGGTCCGGGCTCTGGTCGCCCACCAGGAGACGATCCGGCGCTGGCTGAGCGAGGACGCCCTGCGGCTGACCAAGGTCTACCGACGACTGCGCGCGCAGGGCGTGGCCGTCTCCTACAGCACGCTGTACCGCTTCGCCCGGGCGCAGTGCGACTTCGCCCCGGCGGCGATCACCGTCCGCGTGGCCGAGCCGCCGCCCGGCGAGGCGGCCGAGGTCGATTTCGGGCTCCTGGGCCTCTGGACCGATCCGCTCACGGGGCAGCGCCGGCGTGTGTACGGGCTGTTGGTCACCCTCTGCTTCAGCCGCTACGCGTTTCTCGGGATCAGCCTGCGGCAGGATCTCACCGCCGTCCTCGACGGCCTGGAGGCGGCTTGGGCGTTCTTTCAGGGCGTCGTGCGCCGCCTGGTCAGCGACAATCTCAAGCCCGTCGTCACCCGGGCCGATCGCTACACGCCCACGATCGACCGCGTGTTCCTCGAATACGCCCAGTTCCGCGGCTTCCTGCTCGATCCCGCCGTCGTGCGCCACGCCACCGGCAAACCGAAAGTGGAGCGCGGGATTCCGTACTGCCGCCAGGATTTCTTCCGCGGCGAGACCTTCCGAGACCTGGCCGAGATGCAGGCCCGTGCGGTCGTGTGGTCCCGCGAGATCGCCGGCACGCGGCTGCACGGCACCACCCGCCAGGTCCCGCGCGTGGTCTTCGAGGCCGTCGAGCAGGCGACCCTCCTCCCGCTGAGCCCTGAGCCCTTCGACCGCCCGACGTGGGCGCAGGCCACCGTCCATCCCGATCACCATATTCAATTCCGGCGCGCGCTCTACTCGGTGCCCACGCGCTACATCGGCCAGCGCGTGGACGTCCGCGGCGACAGCCGCCTGGTCCACATCTACCACCGGAGCGAGCTGATCAAGGTGCATCCCCCGCAACCGCCCGGCCGGCGCGCCACCGACTACACCGATTACCCGACGGAGCGCGCGGCGTACGCCATGCGCGCGCCCGACGCGTGTATCCACCAGGCCGAACAGCTGGGCCCCGCGCTCGGCCAATTCACCACCGTGCTCTTGAGCGGGACGTTCCCCTGGGCGCGCCTGCGCCAGGCCCAGAAACTGCTGCGCCTGGCCGAGCGCTACGGCGCCGCGCGCGTCAACGCGGCCTGCGCCCGCGCGCTCGCGTTCGAGCTCATTGACGTCCGTCGCGTCGAGGGGATCGTCCGCATTGCCCTGGAGCGTGCGCCGGGCTCCGCGGCGCGCGGCGAGGTGCGGCCACTGCCCGCGCGGTTTGCGCGGGCCCCTGAGAGCTTTACCCACTCACCACACCCCAAGGAGGAGGACGATGATGCTGGAGATCACGCCTGATCTGGTCCGCCGCCTCAAGCGCCTGCGCCTGGGCGGCCTGCTGCCCACGCTTCCCGACCGCGTCGCTCACGCGCGCCAGGCCAAGCTCAGCCCCCTCGACTTTCTCGAGCTGCTCCTGCAGGACGAGATCGACCGGCGCGAGAGCCACACCCTGGCGCAGCGCCTGGCGGTCGCCGGCTTCGACGAGCTCGTGACCGTCGAGCAGATCGTCTGGGACACGCCCGTGAGCTACGATCGCCCCCGCGTCCGTGAGCTCTTCACCCTCCAGTGGCTGGCCGAGCACGAGAACGTCATCTTCTGCGGCCCCGTGGGGGTGGGGAAGAGTTTCCTGGCGCAGGCCCTCGGCCACAGCGCCTGCCGCGCCGGCCACCGCGTGCGCTACGTCAAGGTCGCCAAGCTCCTGCAGGCCCTGCTCCAGTCGCGCGCCGACAATTCCTTCGAGCGCGAACTCCGGAGCTGGCTGGCCCCGGACGTCGTGATCCTCGATGACTTCGGGCTGAGAACGCTCACCGCCCAGCAGTCGAGCGACTTCTACGATGTGCTGGTCGAGCGGGACAAGCGCGCCGCGACCATCATCACGAGCAACCGCGCCGTCGATGAGTGGGTGGCGCTCTTCGACGACCCCATCTTGGCCAACAGCGCGCTCGATCGCGTCGCCCACCGGGCCCATCAAATCGTCATGGACGGGCCAAGCCTCCGCGCCGCCCGGGCCCCGAGCGGCACCCGCCGACGCGGCGAGACGGCCCACTGAGAGGGGGATATCCAGGCATCGCTCAACGCGAGATCGCGGCTCCTGGAGGCGCACAGGCCCTCGCGCGTCCGCCGCGACGGTGCACCACCCCCCTTGCACAAGGAATGATGATGCCGTAAATACGGAACAGCGACGCGCCCGCGAGTGGCGGAATGATCCTGAAAAACCGCTGGCGGAAAGATTCAGAAAACTGACACTTGTTCGACCTTTTCGACCGTCACCTTCGCCTTGACCTCGCCAGCATCACACGTCTGCGAGGGCAGGCTCGTGACGGTGAGCTCGGCGCTGCCGTCCTTCGTGAACGACGCCTTGGCC
>JACQPS010000247.1 GCA_016207445.1 Gemmatimonadota bacterium
CGCATCCGAACCAGCCTGGATCGCCGGTTCCAACAGGCGGCGGAAGAGGAGCTTTCACGCCAGCTGCGCGCGATCGAGGCGGGCGCATTCGGCCGGTTCCACGGGCCGCGTTACCGGCGCGAGCTCGAGGCGGGCGCCGAGATCACCGACTACCTGCAGGGCTCGGTCCTGGTGCTGGATGCGAGCACGGGCGACGTGCTCGCGCTGGTCGGCGGCCGGGATTTCCGGCACTCCCAATTCGACCGCGCCACGCAGGCGTGGCGACAGGCGGGCAGCGCCTTCAAGCCATTCGTCTACGCGGCGGCGCTCGAGGACGGCGTGGCGCCCAGCCAGCACATCGCGGATGCGCCGTTGCGCTTCGAGCTGGAGGGCGGCGAGGTCTGGGAGCCGCAGAACTTCTCCGGCGAGTTCGAGGGCAGCGTTACCGTACGGCAGGCGCTGGTTCGCTCGAAGAACGTGCCGACCATCCGGCTGGCCGCGGAGGTCGGGACCGACGACGTCGCACGCGTCGCGCGCCGGGCGGGCGTGCGCAGCCGGTTGCCGCGCGTCCCCTCGCTGGCCATCGGCACCGCGGCGGTCACGCCGCTCGAGCTGACCAGTGCGTACACCGCCTTTGCGTCTCTGGGCGAGACCGTGAGGCCGCGGCTCGTCCAGCGAATTGAGGACGCGCAAGGGAGGGTGGTCTGGGAAGCGGGCGATCCGGAGCGCCGGCGCGTGCTCGAGCCGGCCGTCGCCTACCTGCTCACGGACATGCTGCGCGAAGCCGTAGACCACGGCACCGCGACGGCCATGCGGCGTGCGGGCTTCCGCGGGCCGGCCGCCGGCAAGACCGGCACGACCAACGAAGGCACGGACGTCTGGTACGTCGGCTACACGCCCGAGCTGGTCGCGTCCGTCTGGATCGGCTTCGATCGGCCGCGCCCCATCCTGGAGCGGGCGACCGGCGGGCGCCTGGCCGCGCCCGTCTGGGGGCGGCTCATGCGGCGCATCTACCAGGGGCGAGAGCGCCCCAAACCGTGGCAGGCGCCGGAGGATATCATCGAGCTGCGAGTGGATCCGCGCACGGGTTACGTGCTGCGGGAAGGGTGCCGGCCCGAAGCGGGCGCAGCCGTGCAGGAGCTGTTCGTGCGCGGCATGGAGCCGGCCGCGCGTTGCCCGCGCGGGGGCCCGGGCACGGAACAGCGGGGCCTCTTCGAGCGTGCCTTCGCATGGCTCGGGCGGCTGTGGGGACGGGTCGAGCGCTGGGCAGCCGCGCATTTCGGGCGCGAGGAGGCGGTGGCGCCGCGGCGTCGCTCTCGCTATCTCGGGGCCCCCAGGCTCCCGCGCGCCGACGAGGTGCCGGAGCCGCAGGTGCAGGTCGAGCCGCCCGATCTCGAGCCGATCATCATCATCCCCGACGTCGAGCCGCTGGTGCCGGAGACGAGCACGGTCGAGGAGCCGTTGCAGGAGCCGGATACGACGCCGTCACCGCCCGCGCCCGCGCCCGGCGACACCATCCTGATCCTCACCCCCACGGATTCCGGGATCGTGCTGGAGCGCGCCGTGGGCCGGCACCGGCGGCCGTAGGCGCTCCCCGCGCTCGCGTCCAGAAAAACCTGTCCTGGTCCGTCGGGTTCCAGCCGCGCACGGCGATTGCATGGGTCCCCACGCCGTCGGCTTCGGCACGAAGAGAACGTATGGTGGAACCCGGCAATACCGGCAGGCGATGGGCGGCTGTCCTGAGGCTCGGGCTTCTGAGCGCAGCTCTGCTCTCTATCCTTCTGCTATCCTGCTGTCCACGCCAGAGAGTCGTGATCAACCCTGCGCGGCGGTTGCCGCAGCCCGAGCACATCGTGCTGCCCGTGCCGAGCGCGGTCTACAACGCCTCGGACACCGTGACCGAGACCTCCATGCGAAACGTGCTCTTCCACGTGGATGATGACCTTCGCTTCGGAATCCGCCAGCTGCGCGGCCGGATGCGCGCTGTCCGGGGCGAGCGGGCCATCGTGCTGGACGACAAGGAGAGGCTGATGCTCGAGATCGCGCACTCGGAGCTCGGGCTCACGAGTGCGGCGCTGTCGCTGCTCCTCAACCGCTACATCTTCGGTTATCCCGGCTCTCCGCTCAAGGATCTGGTCGTCCGGACGGAGGGCGACCACCTCGTCCAGACGGGCGTAATGCACAAGATCATCGATATTCCCTTCCAGATGACGGCACAGCCGAGCGTGACGCCGACCGGCTGGATCCGCATTCACCCCACGCGCATGGAGATCTGCAACCTGAATGGGCAGAAACTGCTGAAGGCGGTCGGCCGGACGCTGGAAGACCTGCTCGATGTCAGCGGCGCCAAGGGAGTCCGCGTCGAGGGGAACGACCTGCTGATCGACCCGCTCGCGAGCCTGCCGCCGCCGAAGCTGGCGGGACGGCTCACCGGCCTGCGTGTGGAGGGTGACGAGCTCGTACAGGTGTTCGGCTCACCCGACGCGCCCGGCACCGAGCCGCTGCCGCCGCCCGTCGCCGCCGAGAACTACATCTACTTCCGCGGCGGCACCATCCGCTTCGGCAAGCTCTACATGGTGGTGGCGGACCTGCTGACCATCGACGGCGACCAGACCGATCCGTTCGATTTTTACCTCGACTACTATCACAGCCAGCTCGTCGCGGGCTACCATGTGACCCTGCCGAACTACGCACTCGTGACCTGGATGCCCGATTTCGACGACCTGGGCACGCCCGCAGGCGAGTTGGTGCGCGCGCCAGCCGCGCCGCTCGAGCCTGCATACCCGACGCGCGCGCCCGGCCGTTGAAGTCAGTGACAATCCAGACCGATTGGTCCGTTCGTGACGGCAGGCTCAGCGGCGTGGCGCGATCACCAGCTCCCACGGGCCGACGCGCGCCGCCCGCTGCGGCACGACTCCGCCGCGCCGCAGCTCCTCCTGCATGGCCGCAGGTGGATGCACGAACGCGCGGAACCGCCGCCGGATCAGCGCCTGCAGCAGGTTGAGCGCGCCGATCATGCCGCGCGCCCACCAGACATCCCGCGGGTACGTCATGGCGAGCGCGCGCCACGCCGCCGCCACGGCGGGCGCGAGCAACCCCCGCCAGTCCGGGTAGCAGCAGACCACGCGGTCCAGCACCACCACGTCGTAGCTCCGGCCATCCTTCTCCATCGCGGCGTAGTCCGCGACCACGATCTCCAGCCGATCCTGGACGCCGGCTTCCTGCGCCAGTGTGCGCGCCTCCACCGCCGCGTGCGGCGAGGCCTCCACGATAGTCGCGCGCGCGGCGCCGCGCCGGAGCAGCTCGAGCGAGACGCTGCCCACACCGGCGCCGATCTCCAGCACGCTCGCACCCGAGAGCGGGACGGCGGCCTGGATCGCGCCCACGAGCCGGCGCGCGCGCGCATCCAGGCCGCGCCGCCGGTAGCGGCGCGCATCCGCGCGCGCGCGGCGCGCGCTGAACATTTCCATGATGCCGAGGTCCGCGCAGCAGGTACACGGCATACCGCTTCACTCCCTCGGCGCCGCCGCGTGAGCGTCTGCGCCTGACCGGGTCATCGCCACCCCATGCGCTGCCGCAGGGAGGTGATGTGCGCGACATGGTGCCGGCCATGCCACGCGTACAGCTGCACCAGGAAATCCAGCGTGATCTTCCCCCATTCCGGGTGCTCGATCGTGCGAGCGAAGTGGTTCGGGCCGAGCGAGCGGAGCAGGTGCACCCAGCGGCGGTGCAGCGCGTCCAGCAGATCCAGCGAGAAGTCGGGCGGCGCGCCCATCTCGGCGGTCTTCGCCCACTCGGTCTGGTCGTATGTTTTGATCGGGGGCGAGTCCTCGGTGAGGCCGAGCTTGAAGCGGATGTACGCGTTCAGGTGGCTGTCCGGAACGTGGTGCGCCACCTGCCGCACGGTCCAGCCGCCGTCGCGATACGGCGTATCCAGCTGCTGTTCGGTGAGTCCGGCGATCGCCTCGCGGAGGCGGGTCGGCGCCGCGGCGATCTGCTCGATCAGCTCGCGCCGGCGCACGTCCGTGAGCGTCGGCTCGGCCTGAAAGCGGCCGATCGGATAACGCGGGTCTTCCATGACGGGCCTGGGGTTGGGGTGACGGTGCGGCGAGAATATAGGGTGTCGGCGGCAAGTTTTCAGGTGCCGATCACGGTCTCGGATCTGGTGGCGACGAGGGCCCCCAGCTCGCCGAGCGCCGCCTCCGTGATCTCGTGGCCGCCCTCGAACTCGAGCACGCGCGCGGCGACGCCGTGGCCGGCGAGGCGCTCGCGCTGCTCCGCGAGCCTGGCGCGATCGATCGTCCGGTCGTCCCGGCCGACCGCGAACGTGACCGCGCTCCCCGGCAGCCGCGCGGCCGCGGCGTGCCAGTCGAGATCCGGGGGTAGCAGCGCAGCCCAGAGCACCAGGTGGTCGATGCGGGCGCTGCCCAGCACTCCCCAACGGCTCGCGGTGGCGGCGCCCTGCGAGAAGCCGAGCGCGACAATGCGCCTGCTCTCCGCGGATTGCTCGCGCAGAACGTGCGCATGGAGAGCGTCCAGGTACCCTACATAGTCGCTGATGTCCGTCAGCCGGTCCTCGCGCGTCATCCAGGTCGCGCCCACGCGTGCATCGGGGCCGTGTGGGCCACCCGTGTCGTCCAGGTAGAAGCGCGAGAGGGCCTCGGGCGCGACAATCAGACGTGTGCCGTCATTGAGCGGTTCGAACCTGCGGAGGAACGGCCCCGCCAGATGTCGATAGCCGTGGCACACGAACCAGACCTCGCGTGTGCCACGATCGAGCGGTCCGAGAGTGTAGTAGCGGGCGGTGCGGGTGACGGCGAGGTGGTGCTCCTGCATGCTCAACGCACGCCGCCGTCCCACTTGATCCACTCGAACGCCGTGCGGCACGAGCGGCACCAGTAGGTCGCGACCGAGAGCGCGCTGCCGAACGGCGCGTGCAGCTCCGTCTCGTTTCCGTTGCAGAAGGGGCAGGCCACGTGCTCGGGGAGCCCGAGCTCGGCCGCGGTGGGCGTCTTCGGATCGAGCGGCGGCTGCGCCATCAGTCCATCAGGAACGCGCGGTTCTTGTCGCCGCGAACCTTGGCCAGCGTTGCGGCATCGGGGCCGGTACGGGAGACGCGGCGCCTGGCCTCGTCGAAACCCTGGAAGCGCGGCTCGAGGGCGAGGAGCTTCGCGCCCGCCTCGCCCAGCTCGGAGACGAGCGGGGCGATGCGCTCGAGGTAGCGC
>JACQPS010000243.1 GCA_016207445.1 Gemmatimonadota bacterium
ATTGAACGGGGCGTGATAACTGACGACCTGCGTCTGTCCAGGAAAGACGCGGACATACCCGGTCGCGGCATCCCCTCGCACCGGATTGCAGGTGCGGTCAGGATCCCCGCGCGGCGAGGTGCAGCCGAGATAGACGGCGCTGTACGTCACCACGGGATCGGACGTCCGCTCGAGCTGCCCGTTCGTCAGCGTGAAAACCGTGCGGGTGCCGACGCGCCGGGTCTTCGGCCGGTCGAAGGACTCGATGAAGACGAGCGGCTCTCCCGGAACCCAGACGTCCTCCGGGACCGCGACCCGGAGCGTGTCCAGGTCCCGGCCCAGGAGCTGACTCGCCAGCTTGCCCGACTTGAGCATGGCCAGCGTCACCGTGCCGCCCGTGGTGCGGTTTCTGATCGTGAACGGAACCGCGACGCGCAGCAGTTCCGACTGCGGCACGCCAATGAGCGCGGCGCTGGCCGAATCCGTGACCGTGTACTCCGCAATCACGCGGGCCGCGAGCATTGCGCGGAATGCGGCATCGGTGCCGCCCTGGTCCCGGAAATCGAGCTCGATTTCACCCGGGTTGCCAAACTCGCGGTCCTGCCACTTGATCTCGTATTCGGCGAAGAGTGCGCCCGTCGGCACGCTGCGGGCGTTCCCGGCCGAAATCCAGTCGAGCGTCGGCTCGGCCAGCGAGCGCAGCGTGTCGCCGCGCGAGCCGAACCAGGCCTGCCCCAGGAACGTGCCGCCCCGGGTCAGGTTGGTCGTAATCAGAATCGGGGGCGAGCCGGCCCGGGCCAGAAGCTCGGGAGGCGTGACCAGCTCGCCGGTCGTCCGGCCGCCGACCACGTAGAGCGGACCGCCCGTGGCATTGTCGATCACGACCTTGGTAATGTCCGCACCCTTCGCCCGCGTGAGGGTCGTGATCGTGCGGGTGTAGGTCTTGCCGCTCGCGGCATCGGTGACCGTGCTCGTCGTACGGACGCCGCCGGTGACGGGGACACCCTGCGGATGCGTGCTCAGCAGCGACTCCGACGTGCCGTAGTTCGCCAGGCGGGCGGTCGTGCCGGTCGACGCCGTATCCGCCCGCTGGAACGTCTGGACCCGCGCCGAGTCCACCGTGCCATCCGAGAGCGCGTAGGAGGTCACGACCACGGAGTCGGCGTACACGATGCGGTACTTCACCGTGTCGCTCACCTGGCCGACAATGCCGAAGCGGATGTTGAAGCTGCTGCCGGTGGTCACCGGCTTGACCGGGCCGGCGATCTCGCGGAAAACGGGCTGAGCGCGTTTGCCACCGCCGGTGATGGATGCGGGAATGTAGACGGCTGCCACGTTGGGCGCGCCCGTGCTCGCCGACAGCGTGTTCAGCAGCGACGGCGCCACCGGGAAGTTGCGAGCGCCGAGCCTATCCAGCGAGCCGTTGCCGTCGCTGTCGATCGAGTCGGCGATGAGGAACTCCGCGCCCTTGCTCTTCACCACGAGCGAGTACAGGTAGCGCTGGCCCGCGGTCACGGACCGATCGGTGAAGGTACGTGTCGTAGAAGCGAGCTTCGCGTACGCGCGCCAGCCGGGCCCGCTGTTCTTGCCCTCGAAATCGCGAGCCTCATCACGGGTGCAGGCGGTGCTGGCGGTCCAGGTAGCGCCCAGGTTGCACGACTTGAAAACGTAGACGGCTTCGACGTTGTCTTCCGCGCGTGCGCGGATGGCGGCTGGCAGCCACGGGTTGAGCGTGCGCACGCGCGCGAGCGGGTCCGGCGCCACGGCTTTCTCCAGCTTCTGCGCGAAGCTCTCGAAGAACGGGTCGACCCAGTTAATGGCGGCGTCGTCGAAGTAGAGCGTGACCTCGGTCTCACCCGCCTCGCGCGCGCCGCCCAGGATGCTGGTCGCCACGATCTTGGGCGGCGTGGGCGCGGAAGGCCCGAGGTAGAACTCGAGGTAGAAGTCGATGATCTTGTTGATCAGAAGCTCGGACGAGATGGAGTCCGGCGCCGACCAATACGCGAAGACGAACGAGGTCGTATCGCCGGCCTCGAGCGGGAATGGGCCGGCGCCGACCCAGGAAGTATTGTGCAGGTTCTGCGGGAACCCGCCGGGGAGCGTATCGACCCACGCCGCCGTGCAGCCCTTCGTACCACACGAGCCGAGGTAGAGCGTGTCTGGCCCGGCGGCGGTGGCACCCTTCGGGCGGTTCGTGTATCGCCACTGCGGTTTGCCATCGCTCACGCCGGGCACGTAGCGGTTGAAGCCGCCCACCACACCGACATCGCCCGTGCCGAAGCGCACGCCCGCAGGGGTCCAGCGCTGCGGCCAGTCCTGGTTGTGGAAGAGGTCGAAGTACTGGCGCTCGGTCAGGTCGGTCGACGTACGGTCGTTCAGCGCGAGCGCCTCCCGGTGCGCGAGGGTGCCGAAAGAGCGAGCCGCCTGATAGCTCGTGCCCGAGCCGGCGATATGCTGCGCCTGCGTGCACGTGAAACCACAAAGATTGTTGTGATTGAATGTGATGGTGTCACCCGCGAGCGAGTGGCTCGGATTGTAGAACGGATTGCTCGATGCGTCCCCGCGCGTGAACAGCTTGTTGCGCAAGTCGCCGATGGGGCTCTTCAGGACGATCACGCCGCTCGCGCCCGCCTGGAACCCGCGTGGCGCGCTGGTCACGCAGCCGCGGATGTCGCCGACCACGCGCGCGTTGTTGCACTTCGGGTGGCCACCGAGCACGTTGGAGACGACCGCGCCCCTCTCCGTAATCGCGTACGATGTCGGGTTCTGCCGGACGTGGAACGGGCGCAGCAGCGTACCGAAGTAGAGCGAGTCGTAGTCCAGCCCGACGCCGTAGACCTCGTCGGACTTGTTGACCAGGACGGCCCGGTAGAAGAAGGCGTTGGCCACGTCCGAGAGGTGGAAGACGAAGGCGTCGAAGCGGAGCTCCAGCCCCATCGGGTAGCCCTCGAGCAGCGGCTCGCCCGACTGGCCCGGAACCACCTTGCCGAAGCGCTGGCGTGCCTCCAGCCCGTAATCGACGGTCACGCCATACACCTGGAAGTCGCCCAGGAACTTGCTGTTGTCCTGGAGGTCCGGCGGCACCTTCCAGAAGTCGAAGGTGAAGTCGGAGCCCTGCTCCGTCGCGAGCTGCTCCCACGTCGAGCCGGGGATCGGCCGCGCGCCCACCCAGCCGCTCGCACCCCAGGTGTCGGGGCAATCGGACCCGGCCAGCAGGGGCACCCCCGTACTGACGAAGCCAAACGGGGATTTGTTATGATCGCGGCAGGAGCCGTCGTTGGTAACGGTCACGCCGGAGTGGAGCTTGCCGAGCGACTCATCTTTGCCTTGCATGGCCCACTGCAGGTCCGGCGCCCACCGCTGGAGGGTATTGCGCGCGTTGTAGCCCGGGTTCAGCCCCTCGGCGTTCTTGATGAAGTTCAGCGAAGGAGCCAGATCCCGGTGCCGCTTCCATTCGGAGGCCGAGGCCGTTGCCCAGAGCTGGATCTCGAAGAATTGGCTGATATAGGAGGCGGGGGCCCACACGGTCCCGAGCACACCGCCGGGAAGAGCGGAGAAGAAGCCGAAGGTGTCGCCCGGGCCCGAGTTGGTCACGAACC
>JACQPS010000041.1 GCA_016207445.1 Gemmatimonadota bacterium
ACGCCGAGCGCGACTTCCGCTCCCGCCACCTCGACCCGTGCCCGGGCGCGCACCTCCGGCGGCCCGAAAGCAAGGTTGGCCGTGTCCGGGTCGGCGGGCCAGTCATAGACGAAGCCGGCGCGCGGGCGCCGCAGGAAGTACGGCTCGGTCGGCGCGGCACTGGCCGGCACCTGCACGCTGAACTTGCGCGTCAGAAGCTGCCCCGGAGCGAGCGGCGCCCGTGACAGCGAGTCCCGCGCAACCGCCTGCCAGCTGGCCGGGAGCACCGGCTCGAGCGAGCGAACCGTTACCCGCCGGTCGCCACCGTTCCACAGCGTGAGCTCGAGGCCGAAGGACTGGCCGGCCACGACCCGCTCGTCGTCGGCGATCGCATCGAGCACGAGCCCGGCCGCGCGCGCGAGCGCCGTGCGCGCATCTTCCAGCTCGCGGTTCAGCAGGAAGCGGAGATCGTCCATCCCGGGTCCAGGCCCGACCGCCACCAGCTGCGAGTCGGCACGCTGGAGCAGTCCGACCGCCGCCGCCAAGCCGGGGACGAGCGCGGACGGCGCGAGCGCATTGTACTCGGCGCGCACCCGCTCGATGTGCGTCTCGTACTCCGTGAGCGTCGCGAGCGCCGGGCGCAGCGGGTACGGGCTCACGGCCATGTGCGCCTGAACCTTGGCGGCGAGCGTCGTCGCCACGCCGGTGAACATGGAGGGCTCCGGCGCCCCGGCCGCGACCGCGCCGGGCGCCACTGCCTGCGGCGGATCGGACGCGCGCGCGACGAGCTGAACGCGCGACGCGCGCGGCCCAGGGAGCTGCGCCTGCCCCATGTCCTGCGAGCGGTGCCGGCTGCGGCTCGCCATCGCGATCTGGAAGTGCGAGCGGCCGAGCAGCGGATCCAGCTCGCCCGTCGGGATCACCGTGGCCGGCTCGTTCGTCTGCCGCCAGGACGATTGAAAAAGCTTCTGCACCGTGTGCGGCCGGAGCCCGCGCGCGAGTTGCTCCGGGAACCGCAGCGGATCGCGGGCGGCAAGGAATGCCTCGCGCGCCAGGATGCCCGCCACCTGGTGCTGGCCGTGGCCGTCGCGCGGCGTGCCGGTGAAGATCGTGACCAGAATGTCCGGGCGGAACGAGCGGATCACGGCCACGACGTCGCTCAGAAGCGAATCACGCGGCCAGTGCCGGAACGTCTCCTCCGCGCTCTTCGAGTAGCCGAATTCATACGCGCGCGTGAAGAACTGGCGAGCACCGTCCAGCCGCCGCGCCGCGAGCAACTCCTCGCTCCGGATCAACCCTAGCTGCTCGCCCAGCTCGGGGCCGATCAGGTTCTGCCCGCCCTCGCCGCGCGTGAGCGACAGGTAGGCGACGTCGGCGCCCTCACCCAGCGCGAGCTCGCTCAGCAGCGCCGTGTTCTCGTCGTCCGGGTGAGCGGCGATCATGAGCACGCGCCTGGTCGTGCCCAGGCGCCGGAGCGCGAGCCCGAGCGCGGCCGCGCCCTGATACTCCGTCTCCTGGAGCTGCGCGGCGGCGGGCGCGGCAGCCGCGAAGACGTGCGCGAGCAGCGCGATGAGCAGCAGGTTGTTGCGTCGCATGGGGCACGGAAGCTAAGCCGGAGCGAGGGCACAGGCCAGTGCCAGCGCCGCAAAGCCGGGAACGGCCGTGTACGTGCACGTGCAGGCGTACGTGCACGTGGACGAACATGCGCATAGAACGTCCACGAGCTGTACCGTATGTACGTACACGTGAACGTACACGTACTTCGTGCACGTACACGGCTGTTGGGGCGGTGGGGGCCCCTGGCCTGCGCCCTCACCCACGCCCTATACTCCGCGCATGTCAGAGCTCACCTTCCGCGTCGACTTCGTTCCACCCTACAGCGTGCGTCATCACGAAGGTGCCGGCGGCGCCCGGCGTGGCTTCTGGCTCGAGGGGCGGCCGGTCGTCGTCGTCATCACACAGGAGGGCGACGATGGCCTCGTCACCGCGCGCGCGTTCTCCAACGCACCGCTCGAGGAGATCGAGGCGCCGCTGCGTGAGGCCGTGCGGCTGATGATCGCCGCGGACGACGACCTGAAGCAGTTCCACAAGGCGCTCGCGCACGACCCGGCCATGCGGCAGCTCGCGGAGCGCCTCGTCGGGCTCAAGCCGCTGCGCATCCCGGACCTCTGGACCGCGCTGCTGCGCGCGCTCCTGGCGCAGCAGGCGGGCGACATCCGAGCCCGCGCCACAGCCGCCCGCCTTGCCCGGCGCTTCGGGCCCATCGTGCGCGTCGACGGGAAGGCGCAGCACGTCTTGCCCGATCCCGCCACCGTCCTGAGCCTGGAGGATCCCGAGCTGGCAGAGGCGGGGCTGTCCGAGAGGAAGTGCGAATACGCCCGGGAGATCGCCAGAGAGATCGTCAACCGCGACCTCGACC
>JACQPS010000242.1 GCA_016207445.1 Gemmatimonadota bacterium
GCCACCCGCAGCACGCTCCAGTCCTGAGCTTTCGTCCAGTCGCGGAAGCCCTTCCAGCCGACCTCGGGGTATTCCTGGCGCAGCTTCGGGATCGCGGCGCTGTAGCCGACCCGGTCGAACCACTCGTACATCGTGGCGAAGTCCTCGCTCCACGAGCGCACCTGCTCCAGCGGCTGCTGCACGTATTCGATCTGCCGACCGGCCGCTTGGGTCAGGATCCGCGCCATGTCGCTCCCGGAGAGCTCGTCCGAGGCGATGTCGATGCGCTGCCCCAGGAACGGCTCCCGCAGCTCGATGACCATGGCGTCGAAGCGGCCGATGTTCTCGACCGCGATCTGCTGCAGCTTGCGCTCGGGCGGGATCGCCATCGCGAAACTCCCTGCCTGCAACCCCGGCAGCCACCAGGGGGACAGCAGGTTCTCCATGAAGAAGACCGGAGCCACGATGGTGTAGGGCACGGCCAGCTCGGCCAGGTGCTGTTCGACGCGGTACTTGCTGTCGAAGTGCGGGATGCCCGTCTTCTGGTCGGCGCTCGCAACCGAGGTGTAGACGATGTGCTTGACGCCGGCGCGTCGAGCCGCGTCCACGGCATTGATGCCCTGGCGCGTCTCCGCCTCCATGCCGGCCTCGAACGGCGTCGACATGATGAAGGCCGCATCGGCGCCGCGCGCCGCACGCTCGATGCTCGCGCCATCCTCGAAATCGCCCTGCACCACTTCGGCGCCCCGCCCCTTCAGCTTCTCGGCCGCCGCGGATGTGGGTTTGCGCGTGAACGCCCGCACGTGGTGCCCCCGCTCGAGCAGCTCACGGGCGACGGCGCCACCCTGCTGGCCGGTCGCGCCCGTGACCAGCACTGTGAGTGGCTTCGCCATAGACGCTCCTCCTTTGCTGGCGGTGTGAGTCCCTCAGCCTAATGCGGCGGCAGAGCCGCGCGGTTCCGACGATGGGACCGAAAGCGTTCCAGCCTCACCCGCCCGCCGGCACCAGCCGCTCGTTCGCGCCGCTGAAGGCGAAGCCCGGCTGCGGCCCGCCCGAGATCACGTAGATCGCGCCGCCGACCGCGGCCGCGCCCAGCCCGTGCCGGGCGGTCGGCATGCGCGGCAGCGACTCCCAGCGGCCGCTCGCGGCACGGTAGCGCTCGGCCTCATCGAACGTCTTCGAGACCGCGCCGAAGGTCTCGCCGCCGAAGATGTAGACGTACTCGCCCAGGGCGACGACGGCGACGCCGCTCCGCCCGGTGGGCACCGGCGCCGCCGTCGCCCACCGATCCGTTCCCGGGTCATAGACTTCGTTTGCCGTGAGCGTGGCGTTTCCGGGAACCCGTCCGGCGAGCGCGTAGATCTTGCCGCCCAGCGAGGCCGCGCCCAGATGGTTGCGCGCGGTCGGCATGGGCGCCCGCCGGCTCCACGTGTCGGTGGCCGGGTCGTAGACCTCGTGCGTACCCACGGAGTTACCGGCGGCCGTGCCGTGCAGGTGCGGTTCGAGACCGGTCGGGTCGGCCACGGTGCCGCCGATCGCATGGATCTTCCCACCCAGCACCGTCACGCCCATGGCGCCGCGCGGCGTGGGCATGGGCGCGCCCTCGCTCCACCGCCGTGTCGCGAGATCGTAGATGTGCACCGCGCCGGTGGGGTCGAACGTGTTCTCGCGATAGCCGCCGACGATGTACAGCTTGCCATCCAGGTGGACGAGGCCCGCGTGGTTCACGCCCTCCGGAATCGAGTCCGGCGACGTCCACTGGTCCCGGGCGGGATCGTAGACGAACACGGCCCGTGGCGCCGACGCGGTCTCTCCGCTCTCGCGCTTGAATCCTCCGATCACGTAGATGAGCTCCCCGTCGGTCGCCACGCTCACCTCCGTGCGCGACTCGGGCATGGGCGCCCGCTGCTCCCAGCGAGCCCGGACGGTCGGGATCTGGCCGGGCTCTGCGCCGGCGTTGCAGCGCGTAAGCAGCGGGACGAGAAGCAGCGCCGCGAGGCGCATCAGGTTCCGTGTGCTCCAGACGGGCATACTGCCTCCATTGGCCTGAAAGGGATCACACGCTGCAGCGGAGCTGTCATGGCAGGATCGGATGCACCATACGCGTGAGCGGTTCCGGCGGCAACGCCGCAGACGCCTTGGGAAGCGTCGCCCGCGCCGTTATTTTGATCGCACTCCCGCAACGTTCATGATCAAACCCATCGCAACCTGGAGCCTCCGATGAGAGCCGTCCCGGCCGCGCTCTGGCCCGCGGCGCTGCTCCTCCTCCCCCTGCTGGCCGTCCCGCTCCCGGCGCAGCAGGCGCCCGCGCCCGCCAAGGTCGCGCAAGAGCCGCCGGAGGCGACGTCGCTCCTCGGGATGCCGTTGCACCGCCCCCCGCTGGCGCCCGAGACCCGCGACCGGCTCGAGCAGCAGCTCGCGGACGCGCGCGCCGACTACACACGCAACCCACTGGACCCCGACCGTATCATCTGGCTCGGCCGCCGCACCGCCTACCTGGGCCGCTACCGCGAGGCCATTGCCATCTTCAGCGAGGGCGCTTGGAAGTACCCGGAGGACCCGCGCTTCTACCGGCACCGCGGCCACCGTTACATCACGGTCCGCGAGCTGGACAACGCGATCCGCGACCTGGAGCAGGCGGCCGCGCTCGTGCGCGGCAGATCCGACCAGGTCGAACCCGACGGCATGCCCAATCCCTACAACATCCCGACCAGCACGCTCCAGTCCAACATCTGGTATCATCTCGGCCTGGCGTACTACCTCCAGGGCGACTTCGAGAAAGCCCGCGCCGCCTACCTCGAGTGCCTGAAGGTCTCCACGAACGATGACATGCTGGTCGCAACCACGGACTGGCTCTACCTGACCTACCGCCGGCTCGGCCGCCCGGACGAGGCCCGAAAGGTGCTCCGCCCGGTTCACGAGCACATGCGCATTCTGGAGAACCACGCCTATCATCGCCGGCTACTCCTGTACAAGGGCGAGCTTCCGGTGGACTCGTTCCTCAACGTGCAGAGCGAAGACCCGGTCGAGCTCGCGACCTACGGCTATGGCGTGGGGACCTGGTACCTGGTCAACGGGCAGCGCGAGCGCGCGCTGGCGATGTTCCGCAAGCTGCTCGAGGGAAAGAACTGGGCGGCGTTCGGCTATATCGCGGCGGAGGCCGAATTGGCGCGCTACAACATTCAACACAGAGATCGCAAAGAACGCTAAGCAGATTCCAGAAGCGAGGACGAGACGGCGAACTAAAATCTATAATAGCTCGTTCGCCGGCCGTATCCACGTTTCCGGAATCTGCTCAGCGCTCCTTAGCGATCGCTGCGGTGAAACTTACGGCTACGCCGTCACAGCGGCTTCAGGTGCTGGTTCACCAGCTTGGTCATCTCGAACATCGAGACGCGGCTCTTCCCGCCGAACACCGCCCGCAGCTTGTCGTCGGCGTTGATCATCCGCTTCTCTTTCGGGTCCTGAAGGCCCTTCTGCTTGATGTAGTCCCAGAGCCGCTTCGTGACTTCCGTTCGCGGAATCGGCTCATTCCCCACGATCGCGGCCAGCTCCGGGCTCGGCTGTACCGGTTTCATCAGCGCCGGGCTAGGGGCGCGCTTCCCGCCGGCACTCTTCTCAGCAGCCATTTCATCCTCCTGAAAGTAGTGGGCCTCCCGCGCCGGCTTCGGCCGGGAGGGCGCAGCCGGACCGCGCCGCCCCGGGGGGCCGCGCGGAACGCCGCGCAGTTCGGGCAATCTTCGGACCGCCGCCGCGCCAGGGCGCCTTCGGCCGGCGGGAAAGTGCGCGTCGGGGGGCTCGGGGGAAAGGGGCGTCTCTCGGGGAGGGCGCAGCGCTCACGCTTGCGCCGCGGACGCGCTCAGGTCAAAGCGAGGGATTTCCGCGTCGAAGTCCGAGTTGTCCGTGCGACGAAAGTGGTAAAATCCATCCATATGGCCGCTGGCCGACTGGAGGACACAGAAGCTTTCGTACTCGTGGACATCGCCGGGGGCCAGCACGGGCTGCTGACCGACGACGCCCTCGCCGTCGACCACGATGTCGCCTCCCACCGGGTCATGGATATGCCAGTGGCGGCGGAGGAGCTGCGCGGTGCGCTCGCCCACGTTCTCGATGCGGACGCGGTAGACGAAGACGAAGCGCCCCTGCTCCGGCTCGGACTGCTCGGCGAGGAAGTAGGGCCGGACGGTGATGCGCATGTCGTTCGTGATGCGGTAGAAAAACATGGCGGGAATATGCGGGGACGCCAGCTTCCCTGCCAGGCCGGGCCGGCGTAGCTTGCGGCCGTGGCGCGCGTTCTCCTTCTCCTGGCGAGCAGCAGCTACCGCGCGGATGCCTTTCTCGAAGCGGCCCGGCGGCTGGGCGTGGACGTGGCGGTCGGCTCGGACCACGAGTCGACGCTCGCCACCTTCACGCCGGGCGCCGCGCTGCGCGTGGATTTCGCGGATGTGACCGGCTCGACGTCGGCTGTGGTGGCTTTCGCGCGCAGCTTCCCGCTGGATGCGGTGGTCGCTGCGGAAGACGACGGCGTGGTGCTGGCGGCAACGGCGGCCGAGGCGCTCGGGCTCCCGCATAACTCTGTGGAGTCCGTCCGCGCCGCGCGCTACAAGGATCTGACCCGGCGCGCGCTGGCCGCGGCAGGCCTGCCCACGCCACGTTTCCTCGTGGTCCCCGCAACGACCGACGCCGCACGACTCTTGCCGCAAGTGGAGTTTCCATGCGTGGTCAAGCCGGTCGCGCTGGCGGCGAGCCGGGGCGTGGTCCGCGCCGATGACGCGCAGCAGTTCGTCGCGGCGTTCCGCCGCGTAGCCGCCCTGGTCACCCCTCCCTCCGCACCTCCCTCGC
This sequence comes from Gemmatimonadota bacterium, assembly GCA_016207445.1. Classification (GTDB taxonomy): domain Bacteria; phylum Gemmatimonadota; class Gemmatimonadetes; order Longimicrobiales; family RSA9; genus JACQPS01. The sequence continues at coordinate 4,822 of JACQPS010000242.1, forward strand.
CCACGCCCGCGCCCGCGCCCTCACCCGCGCCCGCGCCCTCACCCCTGCCCTCGCCCTCACCCTCGCTCCTCGTGGAAAGCTACATCCCCGGCGTCGAAGTCGCGCTGGAGGGGCTCCTGGTCGAGGGTGAGTTGCGCGTGCTGGCGCTGCTGGACAAGCCGGACCCGCTCGAGGGCCCGTACTTCGAGGAGACGATCTACGTCACTCCCTCGCGTCTGCCGGGCATCGCGCAGGAGGCGATCGTGCGCTGCGCGGCGGAAGCCGCGCGCGCGTTGGGTTTGCGGCACGGCCCCGTGCACGCCGAGCTGCGCTGGAACGACGGCGGCGTCTGGCCGCTCGAGCTCGCCCCGCGCTCGATCGGTGGGCTGTGCTCGCGCATTTTTCGCTTTCGCGCGGGCATGTCGCTCGAGGAGCTGATCCTGCGTCACGCGCTCCGGCTGCCGGTCGCGGCCGAGCGGGCGAGCGGCGCTGGCGGCGTGATGATGATCCCGATCCCGGGGCGGGGCACGCTGCGCGCGGTGCACGGCGTGGAGGAGGCGCGCGCGGTTTCCGGCGTGGACGACGTCGTCATCAGCATCCCTCTCGGACAAGAGGTGGTACCGCTGCCCGAGGGGAACCGCTACCTCGGCTTCATCTTCGCGCGAGGCGAGACGCCGGAGGCGACCGAAGCTGCGCTGCGCAGGGCGCACGGCCGGCTGCACTTCCGCCTCGACTGAATCCCGCAGGCTGCCGTCAGCGTAGGGACCAGGGGTCAGGGGTCAGGGATCAGCATGGTCGCCCGGGCCGCGCTGACCCCTGAGCCCTGGCCCCTGACCCCTATTTGCGCGGAGGCTTAAATGGCACTCGTGGCGAAGATCGGTGTGCTGGCCGGGCTGGCGCTGGTGGGAATCGCCGTGCTCAAGCTGGCGCTCGGGTTGGTCGGCTCGCTGGTGGGGTTCCTTTTGGGCGCGGTCGTGAAGGTCGCGCTGATCCTGCTGTTCGGCTGGCTCTTGCTGAAGGCGTGGCGGTATCTGGCGAGAAAGCCGGCGATTTGACGCGCAAGCGTCATCCCGAGCGAGCGAAGCGAGCCGATTGCGCTGCTACGCTCGGGATGACCTTCGGTCACTTACTGGGCTGGAAATACGGATTCACACCCGCCGCGTGGTCGGTGATGTCCCGGATGTCGGCGATCTCGGGCACGGCCTCGCGGATCATGCGGTCCACGCCCTGGCGCAGCGTGACCCGCGCCATGCCGCAACCCTGGCAGCCGCCGCTCATCTGGATGTAAGCGACGTCGCCCTCGAGAGCCGCCAGCGCGATGTGCCCCCCGTGCGCCGCGATCGCCGGGTTGATCCGCGTCTCGATCACGTGCCGCACGCGCTCCGCCAGCTCACCGGCGGGCGGCTCCGGTAGCGTCGCGGGCGCGCCAGCCGGCCGGATCTCGAAGCCGCTCTCCCCGCCGCGCTGCACGTAATCGACGGTCGCGCCGTCGAGCTGCTCGGCGCTCTTCGGGTCGACGAAGACCCGGAAGCCGCCCGCATCGAGCACCAGGTCGTCCGCCGACTCCTCCCATCCCTCGATCAGTGACAGCTCGTAGTCCGGCGCGAGCGGGCTGCCGCACACCGCCACGCGCAGGGCCGGCGTCTCCATGGACCCCTCCGCCAGGATCGACAGCACGACCTCGCGGGCGGCATCCGTGAATGTCAGCATCACTCCTCCTGGTTCGGCCAAGTAGTACACTATACGCTGGGCGCTGGTCCCGCGAAAGCCCGCGGCCACCGCCTGCTTTGGCCGCTCTTGCGGGCGGCCACTTTGCAGCATAAAGTACTTGGCGAAGGGACCCCCCTCCGACGGAGAGCGCGCCATGACTCAGCGGAAACTGGAGGCCGCCGCGCTGGGCGCGGCACTGCTGCTCGGTCTCGCGGGTGACGCGCTGCTGCGTGCCCCCGCCCCCGGCCTGAACGTGTTCGTCTGGATCGCGGCGCTGGGCGCCGGGA
>JACQPS010000265.1 GCA_016207445.1 Gemmatimonadota bacterium
GAACGGATCGAATCGGGGCTGAAGACTTGAGGGCGTACGGCGCGCAGCCGAACGGCCGCCCCCGAAGGAAACCGGCTCCGACGCGGATATACGTCCAAGCCGGGACCCGCCCACTGGGACTCCGCCGTCGCACGGGCTCGACCATGACTGTAGATTGATACAGCCGGACGCCCGACAGGAGCCGCCCCAGATGCTACGGATCTTCGGTCCCGCAGTCGTCGGAGCGTTGCTGGCGCTCGCCGCGCCGGCCGACGCACAACAGGTGCCGGACACCACCTTCCGCTTCGCCAACCCGCAGCCAGCCTACGCAAGAAGCACGGGTCCGCGTGTCTGCATCGACGCGGCGCACCGCAACTTCCACACGATGCAGGGACGCTACCGCGCGTTCACGACCATGCTCGAGCAGGACGGCTACCGCGTGCGCTCCAACGAGGTGCCCTTCGCGGCCGACGCGCTGCGAGCGTGCGACATCGTCGTCATCGCGAATCCGGCCTCGATCAACCGCTCGGAGACCGGCGGCTACCCGCACGACTCGGCGCTGAACGAGAGCGAGCTGAGCGCGCTCGTTACCTGGATCTGGGGCGGCGGCAGCCTGCTGCTCATTGCGGACCACGCGCCCGTGCCGGGCGCCGAGTTCGCGCTTGCGACGTCGCTGGGTTTCACGCTCTTCGATGGGTACGTCGCGGCGAGCGACAGCGCGATGTCACCGGCAGTGTTCGGCGCGGCGGACGAGAGCGTGTACCGCTTACTCGCGCAGCGGCGCACGGTCAGCGCGGCGGAGCTGCAGCGGCTCGCGGGCGCACCGGGTATTCTGGGCAATCACGTGATCTTGCGCGGCCGCAACCCGCGCGAGAGCGTGTCGACCGTGGTGACCTTCACGGGGACGGCGTTTCACGGCGCGCGCGACGTCGAGCCGCTCCTCATCTGGGGGCGCGACGCGGTGGGCGCCGCGTACATCGGCTTCAACGTGCCGGAGGCGAAGGCTCCTGATGACGGTCCGGTTACCTCGTTCGCGGGTTGGCTGCACGGCGGCGTGCGGCGCGTCGGCGCGGGACGGGTTGCGCTGCTGGGCGAGGCGGCGATGTGCAGCGCGCAGTGGGCGGGCGAGCAGCGCGTGCCGATGGGGATGAATGCGCCCTACGCGTCGCAGAACGCGCAGTTCTGCCTCAACGTGGTGCGCTGGCTGTCGGGCGCGCTACAGTGAGGGATGCGTCCTCCGTTCGCGCCCTACGGCTACCTTCTGACGACTGCGCTCCAATCACCGAGCTCGACTTCGGCTGATCCGCCCCCGCGAACGGCAATCCACCGTCCGCGGGGTTTTCCTTTGGTGTCACAAGACGTCCGGCTCCGTTGTTCCATACGTGGGACCAGCGACTCGTGCGCTGCTTCGGCCGAAGCCGGCTGGCTCGAGTACCCGCCGGCTCGAAGAGCGACGGACCACTCGCGCGTCGAGCACAGGCCGGAACAGCCGGGAGGACCGAGATCGATGCGAATCCATCGGAACGCCGTCGCCCACGGTATTGCGGGCCTGCTCGCGTCCCTGTCCGTGGCTGGCCGGGCCCAGGCTCAGGCGCAAGAACAGGGTTGGACGGTGCGGATCGAGGCGATGCGCGTCAGCCCACGCGGCCACGACCCACACGTGCTCACCATCCACGAGGTCGACCTGGACACGCAGGACGACAGGAAAAGCGCGGTAACGCTCGACACCCGATCCAGCATCGGTTACCGGGCCATGGTCCAGTACACGAGAAGCGCGTGGACCTGGGGCGCCACGTTCTTCTGGCTCGATACGTCACAGACGACGCCGAACCTGACTGCCGCCGCGGGCGGAACCATCGACGAAGCGTCCTTCGAGATCGCGGACCGGCGCTTCACCTCCTCCGATCCGGGCGAGGTCCTCTTCTACCGCGTGCTGGAAGACACGGACATCAACCCCTGGACCCTCGATCTCTACGGGACGCGGACCCTCATCGAGACTGCGGCCGCCCGCCTCGCGCTGCAGCTGGGAGTGAGATTCGGCGATTTCGACAACGACTATCGCGCCGCCGTCGGCATCGAGAACGCCGGCGGCACGCGGCTCGACGCGTCGTCGAATTACCCCCGCATGACGGGGCCACTCGCGGGCCTGACCGGAACGGTTCAGGTTGGGCCGAGCGCCATCGACGGCTACCTCGGCCACTCGGTCATTCTGGGGGAGGTCGAGCTGGACGGCAGCGCCCGCGACTTCACCGGCCCATTCAGCGAGTCTGTGCCCTTCTTCGCCCGCGAAACGCTCCACACCACGCAGGACATCGCCATTCCGATCACCGAGGCCCGGATCAACTGGAGCGTGCGGCTGATCGATCACCTTTCGCTCGGGGCGGGCGTCCACGCGTCGACGTGGTGGGACGTGCCGGTTCCTCCCGGCGTCATCCCGATCCAAGACGGGGACGAGAGCCTCCACGAGAACACGATCGTGCTGTTGGCGATACTGGGCGGCTTGGAAATCAGGTTCTGAACGATGCAAGCTGCCGACCTGCCGGCGAAATCCGCAGGTTCGACGGCAACTGCGCACCCACGCCGCGGAACTTCAAACCTGGGGCCAGCAAGAGGCCCCCCGCGCGTTGCCCAACGACGGCGGGGGCGGGGTGGGGTGAGTGGGCCTGGGTGGAGTTGAACCACCGACCTCACGCTTATCAGGCGTGCGCTCTAACCACCTGAGCTACAGGCCC
>JACQPS010000258.1 GCA_016207445.1 Gemmatimonadota bacterium
CGGGACGCGAACGTCCCCGGCTCGCGCGGCGCGAGGAAGCCGGTCACGCCGTCCTGCACGCTTTCCGGGATCCCGCCCTCGCGCACCGCGAGCACCGGCCGGCCGCACGCCATCGCCTCGAGCGGCACGAAGCCGAACGGCTCGTCGTAGGCCACGTAGTCCCCGCGGCCCAGGAACAGGACGAGCCGCAGCGCGACCGCCGCCGCGGCCAGCCAGCCCACGGGATGCGCCTTCAACCAGACGAGCAGGGACCGGTGCATCACGCCACCCCCGCGGGCGCGGCTACGCGAGCGGTGCGCCGGCACAGCTCCGCCAGCTCGTCGACGTGGCGGTCCCAGCGCCAGCGCTCGCGCACCAGCTCGGGCGCGCGCGCGCCCACGCGCTCCGCCGCGCGCGGGTCGGTCAACAGCGCCGTCAGCCGGGACGCGAACGTCCCCGGCTCGCGCGGCGCGAGGAAGCCGGTCACGCCGTCCTGCACGCTTTCCGGGATCCCGCCCTCGCGCACCGCGAGCACCGGCCGCCCGCACGCCATCGCCTCGAGCGGCACGAAGCCGAACGGCTCGTCGTAGGGCGCGTACAGCACCAGGCGCGCGCGGTTGTACAGAGCGACCAGCTCCTCCTCCTCCACACGAAATCGGAAGTCGAGCTTCACCGCGGCCTGCCGCGCGCGCGCCTCCAGCCGCCGCTGCTCCGCTGCGCGGGAGCGGTCGCTCACCACCACGAGCGGGGGTCGCGCCGCGGCCGGCACGCGCGCCAGCACATCGAGCAGAAAGTCCAGCCCCTTGAGCGGATGCAGCGCGGCAACGGTGAGGACAAAACCGGCCTGCGGGAGCCCGAGCGGTCGGAAGCGCTGCGCGTCCACACCGAGATAGAGAACGCTCGCGCTGCGACCGTAGATCGCACGCACGCGCGCGGCCGTGAAGGCGGAGTTCACGGCCACCGTGGTGGCGGCGCGCAGGTTCCGGCGGTCCATGCGCCCGATGGTGGCACGGATCAGGAGCCGGAGCCAGGGCGGCGAGATGCGCCGCTCGTACGCCGCTCGCAGCGGCTCGTGGCAGTAGTAGACCGAGCGCGTGCGCAGCCGCCGCAGAATATGAGGCGCCTGCGTGAACTGGCTCGGGTGAACCAGGACGACGTCGTAGCCGCCGGCATCGATGGCGGCCGCGATCTCCGCATCGAGCCGGCGCACGCGGCGCAGGAAGCCGGCCCAGCGCGCGAGGTCGAGTGGCGCGTTGCCTTCCAGCACTCGCTCGCGCGCGGGCGGCACCGCCTGCGGGAAGACGCGCACCGAGCTGGCCACGTCCGCCAGCGGCAGGAATCGCTCTTCCGCCGTGCTCGGGATGAACACGTCGACGCGATGCCCGAGCGCGCGCAGCCCGGCCACCTGCTCGCGCAGCGCGCGCTTGGCGCCGCCGGAGGGCAGATCGTGGTAGACGGCGAGGTTCATGCGCCCGCCTCCGCGATCATGCGGCGCACGACGTCGTCCCAGGAAAGGATGTCGGCGGTGGAAATGCGCGTGCGGTCACAGGCGCGCGCCCCGAGCAGCGCCTCGCGGATGCTGCCGTCGTCGCCCGGCCGATAGGTGAAGACGTGCGCGCGCGGCGAGCGCAGGTACTCGGGCGCGACGATGGGCAGCCGGCAGTACGTGTACTGGATCACCTTCAAGCTGTTCGCCAGGCACTCGACCCCCGGATCGTAGGCGCGGATGTTCAGGCCGATGTCGGCGTGCTTCAGGTACGGCACCGTCTGCTCGAACGGCAGTTCGCCGTAGGCGGTGATGTTCGACCGCCGCGGGAGCCCCTCGATGGGACCGACGATGTGGAAACGCCACTCGGGAAAGAGGCGGCTGGCGCGGCCCAGGAAGTCGTACTCGAAATGCGAGTTTCCCACGAAGACCAGATTGACGCCACCATTGCCCGCGTAGGGCGTCGGACCTGCGTGGTCGAACAGCTCGCGCCGGAGTCCTGGTGGATGCAGCCGGGCCGTGGGCAGGTGCGCGAGTCGCTGGAACACCGACTCGCTCGGGATGCTGAGCAGATCGAAGCCGGGTGCGAGCCGCTTCTCCGTTTCCGGAACCACGGGATGGTAGCCGAGGATGCGCATGTCGTCCGACACGCGGTAAACGACGCGCGCGCGCGGATTCAGCCGTCGGAAGCGCTGGACGAGCAGCAGGCCGGGTGTGCTCTCGAACACGAACAGGTCCGCGCCGCGCATCAGCGGCTCGACCGGTCCGAGCGGCAGCTCCCCGTAGCGCTCGAAGACGGGCCGGCTCAGCCGGTCGAGCAGCCGCGATCCCGTGTGCGCGGGGTGCCAGGGCGTGAGCCAGACGTAGCTGGTGAAGCGGTCCCGCACGCGCACGAGGCGGTTGCCTTCGCGCCAGAGCGGATAACGCAAGCGGTGATCGCGGCGGCGCAGCCAGAGCGGCCAGCTCACGGAGTCGGTGAAGAACACCACGTCCCAGCCCGCCCGCCAGAACGCGTCTGCGATCCAGTGCATGCCTCCCTTGCGGCGGGAGGCACAGTAGTGGCCGGTGACGAGGACGACGCACTTGCGTCCACGCGTCATCTCGAGCGGAGCGGGCGAAGCCCGCGGAGTCGAGAGATCCCGCGTGGAAGTTCCGGAATGCGTCACGGAAGTCCCGAGAAGATCCCTCGGCTCCGCGCCGCTGCGCGGCGCTCCGCTCGGGATGACACCGGCGGCCCGTTGGTACGCCTGGAACGTCAGCTCCGCGGTTTGCTCCCAGGAGTACGCGCGCGCGCGTGCGCGACCCTTCCTCCCGAGCTCCTCGCGCAGGCCCGGTGAGGCGAGCAGTCGCGCGAGGCCGTCGCGCATGGAATCGACACGGGCCGCATCGACCACCACTGCGGCATCACCGGCCACCTCGGGGAGCGCGCCGCGATCGGAAACGAGCACCGCGCGGCCGGCGCTCATCGCCTCGAGCACGGGCAGGCCGAAGCCCTCGTACAGGGACGGGCAGGCGACCACGTCGGCTCCACCGTAGAGCGCGGCCAGGGTCGCGCCCGGCACTTCCCCCAGCAGATGGATCCGGTCGGCCGTGTGCGATGCGGCCGCGGCCTTCAGGATCGGCGCGAACTTCCAGCCGCGGCGCCCGGCCAGCACGAGGCGCCAGCGCCCGAGCTCGGGCGGGAGCATCTCGAACGCCCGGATCAGCCGGATCAGGTTCTTGCGCGGCTCGAGCGTGCCGACTTGCAGGATGATGGGGTCCGTGCCGAGTCCGTGGCGCGCGCGCACATCGGCAATGGGCTCGGGCGCCGCGTCGAGGGCGGCGGCCTCGGGCACGATGTGAATGCGGTCGTCGGCGACGCCTCCCAGCCGGGCGAGGTCCGCGGCGGTCGCGGCGGAAACGGCCAGGCAGCGCGCGCGCTGCCGTCGGATCCACTCGAGCTGGCGGCGATCGCGCAGCCGACCCGCGGCCGGGTGGCAGTCGGGGAGGAGCAGCGTGGTCAGATCGTGCACCGTCGCGACGGCGGCGGCGCCACGCAGGCGAGCGGGGAAGTAGAACTCGCCGGCGTGGAAGACGTCGAGATCGAGGTCTCGCGGCAGCGCGGGCGCCGGCACGGGCGCCGCCCACGCGCCGCGGTGGAAGAATCGGGCGGCGTCGCCGAGGCGGACGAGGAGCGGGCGCGCGGCGTGCACTTCGGCCGGCAGCGCCGCCTCCATGGCCTCGCGCGGCGCCGCGTGCAGCAGCACCCACTCGGCGTCGAAGCGGAGCAGACGCGGGAGCAGGCAGCGCAGGTAGTGCCGCCTGCCCGCGACCGCCGGCATCGCCAGGACGGAGACGTCGATCCCGATTCTCATGATGCGCCGCCTCCGGCGGCGACGCCCGCGGGCTCGCCCGCGCCGCTCCGGCCCCGCGGCTTCCAGCGGCTCTTGCGCCCGACCTGGAATCCGGCCCAGCGGATGAACTCGTAGGCGAGGAGCTGCGGCAGCCGGTGCACGTGCCCCTGCCGGAAGAAATAGCGAAGCTCGGCCGCGAGAAAGCGCGCCGACTCCGGCAGGCTCGCGCCGCCATCCAGCTCGAAGCCGTGGAGCGCCTTGCCGACCAGATAGGTCCGCCGGAACAGCCCGCGCGTGGTGTAGCGGTGCGCGTGCAGCGCTTCGGCCCGCGGCTCGTAGATCAGCGAATAGCCGGCCTTCAGGACCTGATGCGCCCAGACCAGGTCCTCCGCGTACGGGATGTCCTCGACGAACGGAATGCGTAGCGCGATGTCGCGGCGGAGCGCGCTGAACGCGTTGGAGAACAGCACGCGCCCCGGCCGCGGGTGATGCCCCTGCGGCTGCGGGTCGAAGCGCAGCCGCTCCGCCGGGTAGTTCAATGACACGAAGAACATCTCCATGGTGGTCGCATCGCGCGGCACCTGTCGGCCATAGACGCCCGCCACGCTCGCATCCTCGAACGCGGCCGCGAACGCGAGGGGCCAGTCGGGCGTGCACGGCAGCACGTCATGCGTGAGGAAGCAGACGACGTCGCCCGTGGCGAGCCGCACGCCCAGGTTGCGCGTCCGGCCGTGGCCGAACTGCGCGGGCGCGATGCGGTGCACGCGCAGGCCAGCGCGCTCGGCGTCGTCCGCGGTCGTGTCGGTCGAGCCCGAATCGATGACCAGCACCTCGACACCGAGCCGCTCCTGCAGCCACACCAGGTGCCGGCGGAGATACCGGAAGATCTCGCCGCCATCCCGGATCGGGAGCACGACCGAGACGGCCGGTCTGAAATCCGGGGACTGCCGGTCTAAAGACCGGGAACGGTCGGGCGTGGACACGAGCTCAGCTTCTCCGGCGTCCGTCCTGCGCGGCGAGCACGGCGGCAATGCGCTCGGCCGTGCGGCCGTCCCACAGCTCGGGGACGCGGCCGCGGCGGCCCTGCGCGCGCGCGAGCGCTTCCAGGATCTTCGTGCGTGTGCGCACGGGCACGAGCGTGTTCGTGCCCTGCTCGATCGTGATCGGCCGCTCGGTCGTGTCGCGCAGTGTGAGGCACGGCACGCCCAGCACCGTCGTTTCCTCCTGCATGCCGCCCGAATCGGTGAGCACGACCGCCGCCTCGGCCATGAGCCCGAGCATGTCGAGATAG
>JACQPS010000259.1 GCA_016207445.1 Gemmatimonadota bacterium
CGACGACCACGCCGACTGGGGCGAGGCCCGCCTCGAGGTCAAGGCCGGAGCTCCGTTGCCGGCGCTGCTCGAGCCCGAGCGGGCGCCCACGGTCGTCCTCACGCCGAAACCGCCCGCGCAGCCTCGCCTCAATGGACCCGCCGTGTACGGCGCCGGCGCCGGCCGGCCCTTTCTCTACCGTATTCCCGCGACGGGCGAGCGACCGCTGGAGTTCGATGCCGAGGGGTTGCCCGCCGGCCTGTCACTGGACCGGCGGACGGGGATCATTACCGGGGTGGTCTACGACCGGGGCACGTTCGAGGTCATGCTGCGGGCTCGAAACCGGCACGGCACCGCCGAAAAGCGCTTCCGCATCATCATCGGCAAAGGGCTCGCGCTCACACCGCCGCTGGGCTGGAACAGCCGGAACGTCCGGGGCTGCGCGGTCGATGATGCGAAGATCCGCAGAGCGGCGGATGCGCTGGTCGCGACCGGTCTCGCCGACCACGGCTGGGCCTACGTCAACATCGACGACTGCTGGATGCGAAGGCCGGGGCCGGACGCACGCGACCCGAACACGGGCGAGATCCTGCCGAACGAGAAGTTCCCGGACATGAGAGCCCTCACCGACTACGTGCACGCGCGCGGTCTCAAGCTCGGCATCTACACGGGTCCCAACGAGAGCACGTGTCAGGGATTCGTGGCCAGCAAGGGTTACGAGCGCGCGGATCTGCGCGCCTTCGCGCGCTGGGGCGTCGATTACATCAAGGTCGACTGGTGCAGCGCGAATCGCGACCCGGTCGCGCAGCAGCAGGCGTATCGCTGGTTCGGCGACCTGCTGAAGGAGGTCGAGCGCGACATCGTCTACAGCCTGTGCCAGTACGGCTGGCACCGCGTGTGGGAGTGGGGCGCCGGCGTCGGCGGCAATCTCTGGTGCACCGCCGGCGAAATCGAGGATACCTGGGGCAGCATAGCCACGACCGGGTTCCAGCAGGACGAGATGGCGCCGTTCGCCGCGCCCGGCCACTGGAACGATCCCGACCGGCTGGTCGTGGGGTTGCTCGGCCGCGACTCCGAGGTGCGGCCGAGCCGTCTCACGCCGGACGAACAGTACACGCACCTCTCGCTCTGGGCGCTGCTCGCCGCGCCACTGCTGATCGGCGCGGACCTGACGCAGCTCGACGAGTTCACGCTCGGGCTCCTGACCAACGACGAGGTGCTCGCGGTGAACCAGGACGAGCGCGGCATTCAGGGGAAGCGCGTGGCGCGGCTCGAGGGCGGCGACGTCTACGCCAAGCCGCTCGCCGACGGCTCGCACGCCGTCGGCCTGTTCAACCGCGACTGGTTCGAGCACGAGCTCGGGGTCGATTGGGAGCAGTTGGGGCTGAGCGGCCCGCAGCGCGTGCGGGACCTGTGGCGGCAGCAGGACCTGGGCGTGTTCGACCGCAGGTACGCGGCCCGCGTGCCGAGTCACGGCGTGGTGCTGGTGAGCGTGGCGGCGGCGGGGGAGCAGGATTAGCTCAGCCTCGAATCGCCAGCGGCGGGATCCGCAGGATTCAATCGTGCCCTATGATCGTCCCGGCCTCTTCCCGCTGCGGCCCGGGCACGTGCGTGGCGATGGCCTCGACCAGCGCGCGGCAGAAGTCGGGGATGTCCTCCACCACCCGGCCCCACACGAAATTGCCATCCCGGAAGGCGGCGGCGTCCACCCACTGCGCGCCCGCGTTCTCGAGATCGTCGCGGATTGCGGGCGCGCCCGTGGCGCGGTGCCCACGCACCACGCCCGCGCTGATCGGCACCCAGCCGGCGTGGCAGATGGCGCCCACGATCCGGTCCTGCGCGTAAGCGTCCCGCACGAGCCGCTTGACGCCGTCGTGCCGGCGGAGCTTGTCGGGCGCCCAGCCACCCGGGATGACGACGGCGTCGAAGTCGGCCGCGCGGACCCGGTCGGCGGTCGTGTCCGGCCGCGCCTTCAGCCCGTGCTTCCCCTGGAACTCGCGCTGGCGGCCCGTGCCGACGATGACGACCTCCGCGCCCTCCTCGCGGAGGCGCATCACCGGGACCCAGAATTCGAGATCCTCGAAGCCTTCCTCCACGAGATAGGCCACCTTCTTCCCCTTCAGACGCATGCTGTCCTCCTCGTCACTGCCCCCGCAGCTTCCGGACCTCCTCCGTCAGCCGCGGCAGCACCTCGAACGCGTCCCCGACGATGCCGTAGTCCGCCACCTTGAAGATGGGCGCGTCCGGGTCCTTGTTGATGGCGACGATCGTCTTCGCGCTGCGCATGCCGGCCAGGTGCTGCATCGCGCCGCTGATGCCGACCGCGATGTAGAGCTGAGGCTGAACCGTCTTGCCCGTCTGCCCGACCTGCTCGGCGTGCGGGCGCCAGCCCGCGTCCACCACGGCGCGCGAGGCGCCGAGCGTGCACTGCGGCCCCATCGCCTCGCACAGCGCCTCGAGCAGGTGCCAGTGCTCCGGGCTCTGCAGCCCGCGCCCGCCGCTCACGATGATGCTGGCCTCGCCCACGTCGGGCCGCGCGGCGCTGGCGGCGACCAGCTCGCGCATGCGCACGCGCCACTGTTCGGGCGACGTCGTCGCCTCGAGCCGCTGGACCTCGCCCGCGCGCGGGCGCTCCTCCGGCCGGAACACGTTCGGGCGCAGCGAGACCAGCCGCGGCGTGGCCTCGAGCACGACCCGCGCGAAGGCGCGGCCCGCGTAAACGGGGCGCGTGATGATGAGCTCGCCATCTGCGACGCTCAGCGCGGTCGCGTCGGTGGCGAGCGGCAGGTCGAGCCGCGCCGCGACGCGCGGCGCCAGGTCCTTGCCCAGCGAGTCCGCCGGGAAGAGCACGGCGAAGTAGTCGTCGGCCCGTACGCGCTCACTGACCGCCTGCGCGAAGCCGTCCGGCTCGTACTTCGCGAAGGCGTCGTGCTCGACCGCCCAGATGCGGTCGGCGCCGAACCGCGCCAGGCCCGCGGCGACGTCCGCCACGCCGGCGGGCCCGAGCACGAGCGCCTCGACCCGCCCGCCGAGTGCATCCGCGAGCGTGCGCGCGGCCGAGACGACCTCCTCCGAGACTTTCTTGAGCTTGCCGTCCCGCTGTTCCGCGAGCGCCAGAACGTTCGCCATCCCTCCCCCTACAGCGCCTTGGCTTCTTCGCGCAGCAGCCGGAGGAGCTCTGGCACGGCGTCCGCCCCCTGGCCCACGACCTTGCCCGGCGGCCGCTCGGGCGGGTGGCTCAGGTCGAGCAGCCGGACGCGGCTCGGGCCGGCGGCCGCCTCCTTCTCCTCGAGCGGCTTCTTCTTCGCCGCCATGATCCCCTTGAGCGACGGGTAGCGCGGCTCGTACTTGCCTTTTGTGATGGTCACCACGGCTGGAAGCGGCGCCTCCACCACCTCGATCCCGCCCTCGACCTCGCGGTGGCAGAGGATCTTGCCGTCCCCGAGCTCCAGCTCCGCGACGACCGTGACGCAGGGCAGGCCGAGCAGCTCGGCCACCATCGGGCCGACCTGCTGCTGATCATCGTCGGCCGCCTTCATGCCGAACAGGTAGAGGTCGGCGTTCGCATCCTTCAGCTCGGCGGCCAGGGCGCGGGCCGTGACCAGGCCGTCCAGGGTAGGCGGAGCCTCGAGCAGGACCGCGCGGTCCGCCCCGAGCGCCAGCGCGGCACGCAACTGCTCCGCGGCCGCGGCCTCGCCGACCGATACGACGATGACCTCACCGCCCCCCTTCGCTTCCCTGAGCTGGAGAGCGGCCTCGACTGCGAACTCGTCGTACGGGCTGATGATGAACTTGAGGCCGGCGGCGTCGATGTCCCGGCCCGCGGCGATCTTGAGGCGCGCCTCCGTATCGGGGACGCGTTTGATGCAGGTGACGATCTTCACGAATCCTCGCCGACGCCCCGGATCAGGGCAGTCTCACCCAGCGAACGCCGATGCGGTGCACGGCGCCGAAGAAGTCCAGACTCTGGTAGGTGTAGTCCACCGCGATGCCGCGCAGCGAGACGCTGCCGCCGAGCCGGAGCGGGCCCAGGCCATCGCCGCCGGTGCCGGCGTCGTATCCGATGCGGGCGACGGCGCCGAACGGGCGGGCGGCGCCCGGGACGAGGCCGGCCTCCAGCCCCGCCGCCACGATGGTCGCTCCCTCCTCGAACCGATGGGCCAGGTCGAGAGACGCGACCACACCGAGACCCGCTGCCGGCTCGAGCTCCACCAGCACCCCGGTGCGGATCTCGGTCGGCAGCGGCGCATCGGCGGCGGCGTCGCCGGAGAGCGAGGGGCCCAGGTTCAGCACGGCCGCGCCGATGGTGAGGAACGGCGTCGCCAGGTACTGGACGCCCGCATCCAGCACGGGCGCCGAGCGGCCGACTTCGTCCAGCTCGCTCGAGACGAAGCCGGCAGCGGCGCCCACGCGCATGCGTCGCGCGACCAGCGGCACCGCCACGGCCAGGCGAGCGGCGGCCTCGCGCGCGCTCGCGACCCGCCCCGTGCTCGTGCCGCGCTCACCGCCGAAGCGCGCGTCCGGCTCGACCACGGTGATGTCGCCCGCGTCCAGGTACGCGACGCCGAACCCCAGCACCACGCCGCCCAGCCGCAGCGCGCCCGCGCCCGATCCCAACCGGACGCTCTCGACGTGCCGCTGGTACGACGCGCCGGCCGCGAGCTGGAGGCTCGCCAGGCCCGCGGGGTTGTAGAAGACGACGTCGGCATCCCCGTCCGCCGCGGTGTACGCACCGGACAGTCCGGCCGCGCGGCTCCCGGCCGGCAGCTGGAGCACCTGCGCGCCGGCCGTGCCCGCACCCTGCGCGGCCAGCTCGAGCGGCACGCCCAGCGCCAGGGCGAGGAGGGCCAGACCACCGCGCGTGGCCGGGTTCATTCCTCCTCCTCTCCGCCGGAGGGCCGGATCACGAGCAGCTTCTCGCGCACCAGCCTCCCCGCCACATCGAAGACCACGAGATACACCCCGGGCGCCACCGCGCCGCCCTCATCGTTGGTCAAGTCCCAGACCGCTCGCCCGTCGGCGCTCATGCGCGCGAGCAGGTCGGCCACGCGCCGTCCCGTCAGCGTGTACACGGCCGCGACCTTCGGCCGCTCGCTGAAGTTGAAGACCACCCGCTCGGAGCGAACCGGATTCTCGCTCAACACGAACGACTCGCCCGCTCGCAGCACGGTCGTGCGCACCGGCACCGATGGCACCGGCTCCCCCGCCGAGATCCGGTCCGGAATGCGGGAGCGCGCGCCCAGGGTCTTCGTCTCCAGCGGCAGGAAGCGACCGTGGAAGAGCGTCTCGTTCGGTACCCGGCCGCTCAGCTCCACTGCCGCGATCAGCGCGAGCGAGTCATCGGCCGGCACCGTCAGGCTGTCAGGCGCCAGGGTCACGCGCACGGTGTCGCCCGCCAGTGAGGCCAGCGTGTCCGCGACCAGCGGCTCATCCACGTCCGGCGCCCGGTCGCCATCCACGTCCCGCACCAGCACCAGTCTGGCCAGCGGATCCCGGCCGAACACCTCGAAGGCGAGCTGCCGCACCTCCACCGCTTCCGCGCCCTGCACGGCCAGGCGCACCGCCACCAGGGGCAGGCGTGTGCCGCGCTCGCTCAGCACCGCCGCAGCGCTCAGCCCGGTCCCGGTCACGATCAACGTCGCCGCAGGCAGCACGGCAATGCTCGCGAACGCGCTCTTCCCCTCCGACGAAGCCGTGATCATCGCCGTACCGGGAGAGAGCGCCGACACGCCGCCCTCCGGATCCACACTCGCGACCGACGGCGCGGAGCTCGACCAGCTCACCTTGCGGTCCACGAGCGGCGTCCCCGACGCGTCCCGCGGCGTGGCCGTGAGGCGAGTGCTCTCGTTCACGATCAGACTCGCGCTCGCCGGCGTGATCGTCACGGTCGCGACCGGCGCCAGCGCGACGCTCGTACGGAACATGCCGCGCCCGTGCGTGGCGGCGACCAGCGTACCGAGGCTCGGCCGGTACACCAGATCGAACACCGCAACGTTCGGCATGCCGTCGTTGAACGGCGTCCAGCTCGCGCCGCCGTCCATCGAGCGGAACACGCCCAGGTCGGTGCCGACGTACAGCTCGGCCGAGACGTGGGCGAATGCGTTCACCGGCACATCCGGCAGGTCCCCGCTGATGCTCTGCCAGCTCGCGCCCCGGTCCGTGGTCTTGAACACATGCGCGCTGCCGAAGCCGGAGAACGTGACGTAGGCCACGTCCGCGTCCACGGGATGCAGCGCGATGGCGGTCACGAAGCGGGTCGGCAGGTTCGTCGTGATCCTGGTCCAGCTGCCGCCGCCGTCACTCGTCACCTGCACCAGGCCGTTGCTCGTGCCGACATAGATGGTCAAACTGTCCGAGGGCGCCTCCGCGATCGCGGAGATGCGCCCGCCTCCCTGGGTCAGATCCGGGCTGATCGCGGCCCACGCGTCACCGCGATTATCCGTGCGATACAACCGGAAGGTGCCGAAGTAGAGCCTCTGCGGCTTCGTGGGCGACATCACCAGAGGGGGAATGAACAGGCCCCGGTCCGACGTGTCGATGCCGTTCAGCACGAGCTGGAACGACGCCAATGGCGGCTGACGCCGACGCGGCCCGCAGAAGCCACAGGGCGGCGTCCACTGCGTCTCGGCGTAGGAGACGGTCGGGTCGAGAAAATCGATGCCGGTGAAGCCGCCATCGCCGCCGAGCACGTGCTGCCACGTCGGAACGCCCGCGTACTGCAGCGTGCCGTTGTCCTGCGTCCCGCCCAGGATCGTGGCCGTGTCGGTGGGGTGCAGCGAGATGCCCGCGTAGAACTGCGTGATGGCCAGGTTGTTGTTCAGGCTGGTCCAGCTCGCGCCCGCGTCCGCGGAGCGGTAGATGCCGCCGTCGTTGCCGGCGAAGACGATGTCCGGGTTCTGCGGGTCGAACGCCCAGGCGTGCTGGTCGACGTGGATCCCGTTCAGGATACTCGGAAACGAGTTGCCGCCGTCCGTCGACTTGAACAGGGACACCCCGCCGAAGTAGACCGTGTTCGGGTCGTTCGGGTGCACCGCTACGAACATGTCGTACCAGCACTGCGGCGCGCACGAGGCGCCGCTGGCCGGCGCCTGGCTCCACGAGGCACCGCCGTCGGTCGTCTTCCACAGCCCCAGGAACCCGCCATCACTGCCCACGCCGTCGAACGCGTCCTGCACGGCGGCGTGGAGCACGGCCGGAGCCGAGCGAGCCAGCGCCAGATTGATGCGACCCACGTTCGACGCGGGGAACCCGACAGAGAGCTGCGTCCAGGTCAGCCCCGCGTCTGTGGTCTTGTACACACCGTTGCCGGAGCCGCCGAACGGGTTTCCGAGAGCCGCGTACAGGACGAGGCGATTGGTCGGATCCATCACCAGATCGGTCGCGATGCCGGCCTGGACCTGTGTCCACGTGGCACCGCCGTCCGTGGACTTGTACAGGCCGAAGTCGCTGGCCACGTAGAGCGTGGTCGTGGCCGTGCCTCCGGCGGTGGAGGAATCGATCACGATGCGCGAGATCTTTGCGCCGCCGCTGGGCAGGTCGAAGACGGACGCACCCAGCCGTGTCCAGGTCGTGCCGCCGTCCGTGCTGCGCAGCAGGCCGCAGCCGTAGTAGCTGTCGCCGGAGAAGTGCTGCTCTCCCGTCCCCGCGTACACGACACTCGGATTCAGCGGGTCGATGGCCAGCGCGCCCATCGCGAGAGAGCACTCGCCATCGGTGAGCGGCGTCCAGGTCGCGCCGCCGTCGGTCGTCTTCCACACCCCGCCCTGCGCGCCACCGACGAAAACGATGTTCGAATTCGTGGGATGCACCGCGATGGCCGTGAGTCGGCCCGCGGACCCGAGCGAGATCGGGATCGCGCCCGGCCCGAGCGGCGTCCAGGCCGCCTGCTGCGCCTGGGCCGCGCCGCCCGCTCCCGGCGCCGGCCCGGGCCAGCGCGCCCGCAGCTGCTCGCGCGCGCGCCCCAAGGCGCCGGGCGGGATCTTCTCGAAAGGAAACGCCCGCTGCTCGTGGAAGTACTGCCAGCGCAGGCGCGGCTTGCCGCCCGGCACCGGCTGCTGCGCCGCGGCGGCATGGGTCAGCACGAGGAGAAGCAGCGGGGCGGCTGTGAGCCGTGCGCCCCGCACCCGGACCAGGGCGCGCAAGCTCATGCGTGTGGGATTCGTTTCCGCGGTACCGGTCACAGAAGAAGTCCGCACACCCAAAAAGGGAGGGATCCGGCGCGGGAAAAGCTACTCACAAGGCTGCGCATGCGCTATCCCCCCACGCGCGGGGGGGCACAGCACAAGACCGGCACTCGAGAAGCGGCACTCGAGAACCGGCTCTCTAGAAGCGGCACTCTAGAACCGGCACTCGAAAACCGGCACTCGAGAACCGGCACTCGAGAACCGGCACTCGAGAACCGGCACTCAGAACCGGCACTCGAGAATCGGCACTCGAGAATCGGCACATCGGGAAAACGCCATCCGATGTGCCGCCGTTTAAGTGCCGCCGTTTAAGTGCCGCCGATTAAGTGCCGCCGTTTGAGTGCCGCTGTTCGAGTGCCGCCGTTTGAGTGCCGCTGTTCGAGTGCCGCCGTTCGAATTTGGTCTCTCATTGCAGCAC
>JACQPS010000244.1 GCA_016207445.1 Gemmatimonadota bacterium
CGCGTCCGCGGTGGCGTCCTCCTTCAGCGCGGCTGCCGACACCTTCCCCGCCGGCTCCGCGTTGCTCGAGGGATTGGACCCGACGCCGGCGAAGGAGCTGGCCGCGCGCTTCGGGCTCGAGCTGCGCGGGATCCGCGCGCTGCCGGAAGGGAAGCGGCACGCGCTCGACCTGCCGCGCGTCGCGCTCTACCACACCTGGGTCTACACGCAGGACGAGGGGTGGGCGCGCTTCACCTTCGAGCAGGCGGGCGTCCCGTATACCTCGATCCACAAGGACGATCTGCGCGGGGGCGGGCTCCGCCGCCGCTTCGACGTGGTCGTCGTGCCCAGCACGGGCGGCGCGTCGCTGGAGTCGCTGATCCACGAGCACGACCGCAGGTTCGGGCCCATGCCGTTCACGAAGACGGCGGCATACCCATCCCACGGGACGCCGTCGTCCACGCCGGACATGACGGGCGGACCGGGGTTCGAGGGCCTGGCAGAGCTCCAGCGGTTCGTGGAAGAGGGCGGCGTGATCGTCGCCCTGGAAGCGGCGACCCGGCTGCTTGCCGAGACCGGGATCGCGCGCCCGCTGGACCCGCTCACCCCGCGCAACCTGTTCCATCCGGGCTCGGTCGTGCGCGTGAAGGCGCGCCGGCCGGATCACCCGATCCTGTTCGGCTACCCCGAGGTGACGCACGTCTTCCGCGGCGCCGGGCCGCTCTACCAGGTCGCGAAGCGGCACCGCGATCTCATCGTGTTGCAGTACGGGACCAAGAAGCTGCGCGATGAGGAGGAGGACACCGTCCGCACCGCCATGCTCGGGATCCCGGAGCCGCCGCCGGTCCCGGCCGAGGCGACGCCGGCGGCGGCCGCTCCCCGTGACAGCGCAGCCGCCGACGGCCGGGCCGGGCCCGGCCGCGACCCGAGCGAGTACGTGCTCTCGGGGATGGTGCGGGGGCAGGACGAGATCCTCGGCCAGGGCGCGATCTTCGACGTGCCGGTCGGACGCGGCCGCGTGCTGGCGTTCACCTTCAATCCGCTGCACCGCTTCCTCAATCACCACGAGTTCGCCATGGTCTGGAATGCGCTCTTGTTCTGGAATGATCTGGGCGAGGCGCCGCCCGAGTAGCGAGGTATGAGTGGCGAGGCGCGCGTCCCGAGCCCGCATTCACGGCGGGCGCGGGCGCGGGCGCGCGCGCGGGCGTGGGCACGTCGGGTAAGCAGCGGGCGTGGGCGCGCCGGGCAGGCCGCGCCCGCGCCTGCGCTCGCAGAGAACCACATCAACCCACTCCATTTCCTGTAGAGCCTGAAATTCAACGTCCGTTTTCCGCGGCTCTCCGTGCAACCTCCGCGGCTCCGCGTGAATTCGTTCCCTCCGCACCCGCCCGCCGCCGTGGCTGCGCGTCAATTCGTTCCCCCTGCACCCGCCGCCGAACGCCGGGCCACCGCTCGCCTCCCGAGGGGGCGGGGGTTGAGCACGACGGCGATGTTGGGTAAGTTATTCGGCTAGTTTTGATCCGGGGAACCGATGTTCGACGAGCTGTCCGAAAGACTCAGTGCCGTGCTCGGCCCGCTCCGGCAGCGCGGCGTGCTCACGGAGCCCATGCTCAAGGACGGGCTCCGCGAGATCCGCCGCGTGCTGCTGGAGGCGGATGTGCACTACCAGCTCGCGCGCGACTTCCTCGAGCGCGTGGAGGCGCAGGCACTGGGCGAGCGCGTTCTCAAGTCGGTCGCACCGGGGCAGCAGCTCGTGAAAATCGTGCGCGACGAGCTGGTGCGTCTTCTGGGCGGGGAGCGCCAATCGCTGCGGGTCGCGGCAGCGCCGCCCACGGTCGTCCTGCTGGTCGGGCTACAGGGATCGGGGAAGACGACGACGGCCGCGAAGCTCGCGCGGCGTCTCGCGCGCGAGGGGCGCTCGCCGCTGCTCGCGGCACTGGACCCGAGACGCCCGGCCGCGGTCGAGCAGCTCGAGGTGCTCGGCCGGGAGCTGGATGTACCGGTCTTCTCCGATCGCGGCGAAGCGGACGTGACGGCGCTGGCGCGGAAGGCGGTCGAGCGTGCGCGCGCGGAGCGGCACCGCACGCTGATCCTGGACACGGGCGGGCGGCTGCAGATCGATGCCGAGCTCATGGACGAGCTCCGGCGGGTGAAGGAGGCGACGTCGCCCTCCGAGGTTCTCCTGGTGGTCGACGGCATGACCGGCCAGGAAGCGGTGCGCATCGCGGCGGGTTTCCATGCGGCCCTCGAGTTGACCGGCGTCATCCTGACGAAGCTGGATGGCGATGCGCGGGGCGGCGCCGCACTGTCGATCCGCGGCGCGACCGGCGTGCCGATCAAGTTCATCGGCGTGGGCGAGCGGCCCGATGGGCTCGAGGGTTTCGATCCGACGCGCATGGCCGACCGCATCCTCCAGCGCGGCGATGTCGTGG
The DNA here is from genome assembly GCA_016207445.1 of Gemmatimonadota bacterium. Taxonomy (GTDB): domain Bacteria; phylum Gemmatimonadota; class Gemmatimonadetes; order Longimicrobiales; family RSA9; genus JACQPS01. The sequence continues at coordinate 2,412 of JACQPS010000244.1, forward strand.
CGCTGGTCGAGAAGGCGCAGCAGGCCTTCGATGCGGACGAGGCGGCGAAGCTGGAGCGGAGGGTCGCGCGCGAGGGGAAGTTCGACCTCGAGGACTTCCTGGTGATGACGCGCCAGCTCCAGCGGCTCGGTCCGCTCGAGGCGCTGCTCAAGCTGATTCCCGGCGTCGATCACAAGCTGCTGAAGCAGACCAAGGTCGAGCCGCGGCGCATCCGGCACCTGGAGGCGATCGTGCTGTCCATGACGCCGCAGGAGCGGCAGAGGCCGGAGATCCTGAACGGCTCGCGGCGCGCGCGCATCGCGCGCGGGTCGGGCCGGCCGATTCAGGAGGTCAACCGCCTGCTCGAGCAGTTCCGCCAGATGCAGAAGATGATGAAGCAGATGCGGAATTTCAGTCGACAGTCGACAGTCGACAGTTGACAGTTTTCATGCCGGTCCGCAGACGCTGTCGACTGTGAACTGTCAACTGTGAACTGCAAACACTAACCGCGGGATGTTCTGACATGTCCGTACGGATTCGACTCCGGCGCGTCGGCCGGAAGAAGCAGCCCAGCTATCGGCTGGTCGTCACCCAGTCGCAGGCGCCGCGGGGCGGCGCGTACCTCGACACGCTCGGGTTCTACAACCCGCTGCGTCGCCCGGCGGAGCTGACCGTCGACCTGCAGAAGGTGGATGCCTGGCTCGCGCGCGGCGCCGAGCTGACCGACACCGCGGCGTCGCTCGTGCGCAAGGCGCGCAAGGGCGGCGACCGGTCGGTTGCCATCGTCGAGCGGCCGGTGGGCGGGGCGCAGGCGGCCGTACCAGCCCGGCGCCCGGCGCCGGTGACGCCGCCGCCGCGCGCGGCCGAGCCGCCCGTGCTCGAGGAAGCCGCGCGCCTCGCGCCCGAGCCGCCGACCGAGGCGGAAGCGCTGGCGGCACCGCCCGCGGCCGAGACCGCCCCGGCACCGGCCGCCGAGGCCGAGATCGAGGCCGGAGCGAAGAAGGCCCGCAAGCCGAGCGGCAAGCGCGCGAGCAAGAAGAAAGCCGGGGAAGAGGCGGGGGAGTAGCATGGCCCGCGCCCGCCGCGAGCCGTTCCGTCTCGATGCGGGGGAGGCCCGCGGCGCGGCGGAGTCCGGTGAGACGGCGCCGCGCGCGCACGAGCCGGAGCACCTCGTCGTCGGCCACGTGAGCAAGCCGCACGGGACCCGGGGCGAGGTCTTCGTCTGGCCGCTGACCGATCGTCCGGAGGTGATCTTCGCGGACGACGCCGAGGTTCTGCTCGGCGGCGAGCAGGGCCAGCCCGGCGAGGCGCCCGAGACGCTGCGGGTGGAACGCAGCCGTCCGTTCAAGCGGGGCCTCCTGATCAAGTTCGACGGCTA
>JACQPS010000030.1 GCA_016207445.1 Gemmatimonadota bacterium
CATGGGATCAGGCAGCGGGGACCACGCGAGGGTTCGCGGACAACCGACGCCTCCGGCGTGCGCGTGCCGGAGCGGGGACGCCCTCATTCTAACGGACGGCGCGTGCTTTCGCACGCTTGGCCCGGGTCCTGCGAAAACCCGACGAGTATGCTACGCTCAGGCGGCGGTGTCGCGGGCGGCGTTTATCGGCGGCGCAGGATGACCGGATTCTCCGGGGCCCAGCAGATCACGGCGGCGGTGCGCGCGCACCTCGCCTTTCGGGAGACGTTCGGCGGCGAGCCGGAGCTGCTGGCCAGGGCGCCCGGGCGCATCAACCTGATCGGCGAGCATGTGGACTACAACGGCGGCCTGGTGCTGCCGACCGCGATCGATCGTGACGTGGTCGTCGCGGCGAGCCGACGCCGCGGCCGCTGGATCCGCGCCGTGGCCGCCGACCTGAAGGCGCACGACGCCTTCGCCCTCGATGGCCAGGCCGACGCGGGCAGCGGCTGGACCTCGTACCTGCGGGGCATCAGCGCGCTCCTGCCCCAGAGCGACATCATCCTGCCGGGCGCCGACCTGGCGATCGCGGGGGATGTTCCGCGCGGCGCCGGACTCGCTTCGTCGGCGGCGTTCGAGGTCGCGTGCGCGACCGCGTTCCTCGCCCTGGCCGATGAAACGCTGCCCGGCCCCGACCTCGCCCGCCTCTGCCGTCGCGCCGAGACCGAGTGGGCGGGGGTGCCGTGCGGCATCATGGACCAGTTCGTCGCCGTGCTGGCGCGCAAGGACCACGCGCTCTTCCTGGACTGCCGGTCGCTCGCCTTCCGGCACGTGGCCATCCCGCCGGGCGTGCGGCTGATCGCCGCCGACACCGGCGTTCGTCACGAGTTGGCCTCGTCCGCCTACGGTGCGCGGGTGCAGGAGTGCCGGGACGCGGCGGAGCGGCTCGGCGTGGCTGAGCTGCGGGATGTCGAGCCGGCCGAGCTCGAGCGGAAGCAGGGTGCACTGCCCGAGCCGCTCTTGCGCCGCGCCCGCTTCGTCGTGTCCGAGATCGAGCGGACGCGCCGCGCCGCCGAGGCGCTCGCCGCGGGGGACCTGCCGCTCGTCGGCCGTCTCATCGACGAATCCCACGCCGGCCTGCGCGACCAGTACGAGGTCTCCACGCCCGAGCTGGACGCGCTGGTCGGGGCGGCGCGCGAGATCGACGGCGTCTACGGCAGCCGCATGGTGGGCGCGGGCTTCGGCGGCTGCACCCTCTCGCTCGTGGCGGAGGAAGCCGTGCCGGAGTTCCTGCGGCGCGTCCCGGCGGCGTACCATGAGGCCACGGGACGGACGGCGGCGCTGCACGTGTGCCGGACTCACTCCGGCGCAGGGCTCTTGCCGCTCGACGCCTGACTTCGCCAAGCTCCGCTCGGCTTCAGCAACGGAAAGCGATGCCGCGCCTCCAGCCCCTGGCTCTGGTCGTCTGTGCGCTGCTCGCCGCGTGCACTTCGGCGGGCGAGCCAGGCATCTCGGCCTCGCCTTCGCCCTCGCCCGCGCGCTCTCGCGAGATCGACGAGCGCATCTCGATCGAGAACCTGCGCTTCGACGTGCGCTTCCTGTACGACGTGCTCGTGCACGTCGGCCGCTGATGCCTCGCTACCGCACCGTCGTCTTCGACTGCGATTCCACGCTCTCCGCCATCGAAGGGATCACAGAGCTCGCCGGAGAGCGGCGGGACGAGCTCGTTGCGCTCACCGAGGCCGCCATGCGCGGCGACGTGCCGCTCGAGCAGGTGTACGGCCGCCGGCTCGCGCTCGTGCGGCCGTCGCGCGCGCAGGTCGATGGCCTGGGAGGCGCGTATATCCGGAATCTGCTCCCCCGCGCGCGCGAGGTCGTGGCCGCGCTGCGCCAGGAGCGGATCGCCGTGCGCATCGTCGCCGGCGGGCTGCGCCCTGCGGTGCTGGCGCTCGCGCGCGAGCTGGGTGTCGAGGACGACGCCGTCGCCGCCGTCGACGTCGCCTTCGATGCCGCCGGGAATTACGCCGGCTTCGACCAGGGCTCGCCGCTCGCCTACGCGGGCGGCAAACGGGACGTGCTGGCCCGCTGGGCGCCGGCGCTGCCCCGGCCGATCCTGCTCGTCGGCGATGGCGCGACCGACCTGGAGGCGCGGCCGGTCGTGGACGGCTTCGTGGCGTTCGCCGGCGTGATCGAGCGCGCCGCGGTTGCCGCGAGCGCCGACGTCGTCGTACGTTCCCGATCACTGGCCCCGATCCTCGCGCTGGCGCTGGGCGAGGAGCCGCCGCGCGATCCGGGTGCGCGCGTGGTGTACGACGAAGGATTGACCCTGTTGCAACGCGAAGGCATTCGCATTGACCCCGACTGATTTGACTCCGAGCCCGAGCCCGAGCCCGCGCCCGAGCCCGGCTCAGCCGTTCGGCCGCTTCTTCCTTCCGGGTCCGACGGAGGTGCGCCCGGAGATCCTGCAGGCGCAGGTGCGGCCCATGATCGGGCACCGTGCCCGCGCGATGGAGGAGCTGCTGGGGCGCATGCAGCCGCTGCTGCAGTACCTCTTCCGGACGCGCCGGCTGGTCTACGTGTCCACGTCCTCGGCGACGGGACTGATGGAAGCGGCCGTGCGCAACGGTGCGCGCCGGCGCGTGCTGTCTCTGGTCAACGGCGCGTTCAGCGAGCGCTTCTTCCGCATCGCGCGCGCCTGCGGCTTCGAGACGAGCGCGCTCGAGGTGCCCCTGGGGCACGGGCACACGCCGGAGATGCTGGAGGACGCGCTGCGCGCGGGCGATTACGACACGATCACGGTGGTGCACTCCGAGACCTCGACCGGCGTGCTCGACCCCATTGCCGAGCTGGCGAGCGTCGCCCACAACGCGGGCGACGTGGCCTTGCTCGTGGACAGCGTGAGCGCCCTCGCGGGTACGCCCGTCGAGACCGACGCGTGGGGGCTCGACTTCGTCCTGACCGGTTCGCAGAAGGCGCTCGCCCTGCCGCCCGGCCTGGCGTTGGGCGTGGCACAGGAGACGATCCTGAAGCGCGCCGAGCGCAACCCGGCGCGCGGCGTCTACTTCGATTTCCTGGAGTTCGAGAAGAACCTCGCCAAAAACCAGACGCCCAACACCCCGGCCGTCTCGCTCCTGTACGCGCTCGATGCGCAGCTCCAGCGCATCCGCGAGGAGACGCTCGAGCGCCGCATCGAGCGTCACGCCGCCATGGCGCGCCGGACCTGGGAGTGGGTCGATGCGATGCGGGACCGCGGCATCGGGCTCGAGGTGCTCGCACCGCCCGGCTTTCGCTCCCCGACCGTCACCTGCATCCGGCTGCCGGAAGCAATGAAGGGCTCGGAGATCTCCGCGCGCATGCGTGAGCGGGGATTCACCATCGCGAGCGGGTACGGGCCGCTGAAGGACACCACCATCCGGATCGGGCACATGGGGGACCACACGGTTGAGGAACTGAACGAGCTGCTGGCCATCCTGGAGCACGTCGTAACGAAATCGTGACAGCCGTGTACCTGCAAGTCGAAAGTTGACAGTTGACAGCGCTGAGACGTTTTGGGCGTACTGTAAACTGTCAACTGTAAACTGTCGACTCTTTGAACTTTGAACTTTGAACTGGTAATGTTCCGTATCTTACTCGCCGATAAGATTGCCCCCGAAGGCGTGGAGCCGCTGCGCTCGGACGGCCGCTTCGAGCTGGTCGAGCGGTACGGCCTGCAGGGCGAAGAGTTGGCGCGCGCGCTCGCCGATGTGGACGCCGTCATCGTGCGCAGCGCGACGCGCATCACGCGCGAGACGCTCATGCACGGTCAGCGGCTCAGGGTGATCGGCCGGGCCGGCGTGGGCGTGGACAACATCGATGTGGACGCGGCCACGGAACGGGGGGTCGCGGTCCTGAACGCGCCCTCGGGCAACACCACATCGGCGGCAGAGCTCACGCTCGCGCTCCTGCTCGCGCTGGTGCGTCGGATCCCCGCGGCCGATCGCTCGATGAAGGGCGGCGACTGGAACCGCGCGAGCTTCCGCGGCGTCGAGCTGTACGGCAAGACACTGGGGTTGGTGGGCGCGGGGCGGATCGGCGGCGAGGTCGCGCGCCGCGCGCGCGCGTTCGGGATGCGCGTCGTCGCCTACGATCCGTATCTCAGCCCCGAGCGGGCCGAGACGCTCGAGATCGAGCTGGCCACCCTCGAGGAGGTACTCCGCCGCGCCGACATCCTGTCGCTGCACGTGCCGCTGACCGAGAGCACCGCCGGCATGATCGGCGAGGCCGAGCTCGCGATGATGAAGCCTGGGGCGCTCCTGGTGAACGCGGCGCGCGGCGGCGTGGTCGACGAGCAGGCGCTCTGTCGCTTCCTGGCCGACCGGCGCCTGGCCGGCGCCGCCCTCGACGTGTTCGACCGCGAGCCGCTGCCGGCCGACCACCCGCTGCGCAAGCTGGACAATCTCGTGCTCACGCCGCACCTGGGCGCGGCCACCGAGGAAGCGCAGCAGAACGTCGCCATCGAGATCGCGCAGGCGGTGCGCGCCGCTCTGCTCGAGGGGGATTTCTCGCGCGCCGTGAACGCGCCCGCGATCGGTGGCGAGGAGATGCGCCGGCTCCGGCCGCTGCTCGACCTGGCGGAGCGCCTGGGCCTGCTCGCCGCCGCGCTCGCCGACGGTGCCATGGAGCAGGTCGAGGTGCGCTACGCCGGCGCGGCCGAGGAGGAGCTGTTGCGCCCGATGGCCGCGGGCGTGCTGATCGGCATCCTCTCGTCGGTCGTCGGCAGGAGCGCGGTCAACCTGGTGAACGCGCTGCACCTGGCGGAGGCGCGCGGGATCCAGGTGCGGCGTGTCCGTCTCGGCCCGCACGGCGATTACGGCGAGTACCTCGAGGTGCTCCTGGCCGGCGCGGGCATCGAAACACGCGTGGCAGGCGCGCTCCTGGGTGAGGGGCACGCGCGCGTGGTGCGCATCGGCGATTTCCACGTCGACGTCGTGCCGCGCGGCTCGCTGGTCGTACTGCGCAACCGCGACGTACCGGGCGTGATCGGCCGCGTCGGCACCTTGCTGGGCAACTCCGGTATCAACATCGGCGAGTACCACCAGGCGCGGCTCCAGGCCGGTGGGCAGGCGCTGGCCGCGATCAGCGTGGATGGCCGGTTGCCCGGTGAGCTGGTGGACGCGCTGCGTCGCCTCCCTGAAGTCCTGGAAGTCCGGCAGGTGCAGCTTGATTAGAGCGGTCCGCCGCCGTCTGGTCGTCGCCCTCGCACTGCTCTTCGCCGCAGCCGCACCCGCCGCCGCGCAGGACGGCGGCGGCTCCGGCGGACACAACCGGCCCGAGCAGCTGGGCAAGCCCTACGTCGTGCTGGTCTCGTTCGACGGCTTCCGGCACGATTACCTGGATCGTTACGACCTGCCGACATTCCGCGAATTTGCGCGCCGAGGCGCGCGCGCGGAGTCGCTCGTTCCCGTGTTCCCCTCGAAGACCTTTCCCAGCCACTACTCGATGGTCACGGGACTCTACCCGGGGCGGCACGGAATGGTGGGAAACCGCTTCTACGATCCCGGCCTGCGCGCGCAGTTCCGCATGGGCGACACGCTCGCGGTGCGCGATGCCCGCTGGTGGGGTGGCGAGCCGATCTGGGTCACGGCCGAGAAGCAGGGGATGGTCACGGCGTCCATGTTCTGGGTGGGCTCGGAGGCGCCGATCCGCGGCATCCGTCCCAGCCACTTCCACACCTACGACGGCTCGCGCAAGAACGACCTGCGCGTCGCGCAGGTGCTCGACTGGCTCTCGCTCCCGCCCGAGCGGCGGCCGCACTTCATCACGCTGTACTTCTCGGACGTGGAC
>JACQPS010000272.1 GCA_016207445.1 Gemmatimonadota bacterium
CGCCGACGCGCTTCCGCCGCCGGCGTCGCCCGCCGCCCTCTCCCCACGCCCGCACGAAAGCAGCGTAGCGAGCGAACCCACGCCCAGAAGCACACAGGCCAACGCCGACCGCTTCATGGCGCCTGCGGAGCCAGCAGCTCCGGGTAATGCTGCGCCAGCTCGCGCCGCAGCAGCGCCAGCGGCAGCGAGCCGGCCGTGAGCAGCCGCTCGTGGAACTCGCGCTCGTCGAACGCGGCGCCGCGTGCCCCCTGCACCTGCTCCTTCATGCGCTCGATCTCGACCCAGCCGACGATGTAGCTGGGCGCCTGGGTCGGCCAGGTCGTATAGCGGTTGACCTCGGCCTCGGCGTCGGCGCGCTCGAGCCCGACGTCGTCGACGAGCAGGCGCACGGCCTCCTCGTAGCTCATGCGGCCCGTGTGGATCGCCGGATCGATGATCACGCGCGCGGTCCGCCACAGCCGCATGCGCAACTGCGTCAGCCGCGCGTCCACCGTCTCGTAGAAGCCGGCGCGCCGCATGAAATCCTCCGCGTACAGCGCCCACCCCTCCGTGAGATAGGTGTTGGACATGCGATGGCGCAGACCTCGCGCGTTCTCGAAGCTCTTCACCCGCTGGAGGTGATGCCCCGGGTACCCCTCGTGCAGCGCGACCACCGTGATCCAGCCATAGTTGTGGCCGCGCAGCTTCGACTGAGCCTGCTCCAGCGTCATGTCCGGCTCGACCGGCGTGACGAAGAAGCGGCCCGTGTGCACGGAGTCTTCAGCCGATGCAGAGGAGTAGCCGCCATAGGCATAGGTGGCGCGGAGCTGCGGCGGCGTATCGATGAACATCAATTCCTCGCACGGCGGAATGCGGAAGAGGTCGTCGCGGATGATCAGCGCCTTCGCGCGACGCGATTCCTTCTCGTAGGCAGCGCGCACTTCCGCCGCCGCCGGGTGGTTCTCCTTCAGCCGTTCCGCCAGCGCGCGCCAGCCCGTGCCCGGCGCGATGACGGCGGCCAGCGAATCGAGCTGCCGGCGCGTGCGCTCGTGCAGCTCACGGCCCAGCGCGATCAGGCCCTCGGCATCGTAGGGAAGCAGGTGGTACTCCCGCAGCACCCGGTCGTAGTACTCCTCACCCGCGGCCCAGGACTCCGGCGCGCCCGCGGGCAGCTCTGCCAGGAAGTCGAGGTACGAGCGCAGCGCCAGCAGTGCGCTGTCGGCGGCGAGCTGGAGCCGCGGCCGGAGCGTGTCGGGTGACGCGCCCAGCTTTGCCGGCAGCGCCCGCTCGAGGAACTCCCGCAACTCCTCACCGGTGCGGCGGGTCATATCGATCCAGAGGGGCGGCGGCGCCTCGAGCTGCCGCATACCGAGCTCGATCGCGCGCCGGAAATTGCGCAGGCTCTCCAGCACCCGTGCCCAATCGCCCGGCTTCGGCGCGCGCCCGCCGGCGAGCGGCGAGTAGATGCCGTCGAACGGCAGGTACGCCATCGGCGTACGGCGCCACTCCTCGCGATCGAGGTCCACGAGTCGGCGACGGAAGTGGGCCGCCAGCATGAGGTAGTCGACGCGCTGCGCCGATGTGAGCGCAGCGGTATCGACGTCCTCCAGTCGCCGCAGCCTCGCCTCTACGCGCGTGCGTTCCGCACGTGTGCCCTCCGCCGTCAGGTGCCGCAGCGGATCGCGCGGCTCTTTCTCCTCATCCTCTACGCCGCTCAACAGCCGCACGACCAGCGAGTCGAAGGTCGCGCCCGTCGGCACCTCGCGAGCCGGCGCGGGGAACCGGGCGCACGCCGGCACGAGGAGGAGCAGGACAATCGATGCGTGCAAGCTGGGCTGGAAGCGTTCACCGCAGAGATCGCAAAGAGCGCGGAGCCCCTTCCCCACCCAGCGAATCAATAATCTTGAAATCGGCGTGGGCGGGGCTTTGCGTTCTTTGCGGCCTTTGCGGTGAAATGTCGTTCGCATGTTCATTCGATTCCTTCCCCCAGCACCTGAATCGTCTCCCCCGTGATGCCGGAAGCGGCCTCGCTGGCGAGGAAGAGTGCGGCGCGTACGACCTGCTCGCGGGTCACCCAGCGGACCCGGTCCGGGTCGGGGACCGAGCGCCGGTTCTGCTCGGTGTCGATCATGCCCGGCGCGAGCGCGTTGACGCGCACGCCGTGCCCGCGCTCTTCCACGGCGAGCGAGCGCGTGAGCGCGGCGACGGCGGCCTTCGCCGCCGTGTATGCCGCCAGCCGCGCGGGCGGCCGGAAGATCGCGGGCGAAGCGAAATTGACGATCGCGCCGCGGCTCTCGCGCAGCAGCGGCAGCGCGGCCCGGCACAGGAGATAGGTCGTGCGCGCATTGCGGGACAGCTCGCGCTCCCATTCGTCCGGCGCGGTCTCGGCCAGCGGCTTGATCACGGAGAGGCCGCCGGCGACGTTGAAGAGGACATCGAGGCGGCCGAAGCGCTCGCGCGCGCGCTCGACCACCAGCGCGGC